>JAGYLK010000073.1 GCA_018401175.1 Candidatus Altimarinota bacterium | reverse complement strand
GGCAACCACATGGAGAACAAACGCCACTGCCTCATGGGCGACGGAACAGAGGGATGATGCAATTGATGGGATTTGTGATTATCAGGCGGGAGGAGCTCCCGATGATAGATGTGGAGCAGCATTCTTCCCTGAGCAAGTTATTCTTCTCGCAAAAGCAGACAGAATTTATTTGTTTGATGCACAACTTCGCACCTTTTGGAAAAGCATTTCTGTTTCTGGGGCAACATCTGTGATTGCGGAGAATGGGAAAGTTTTTGTGGGAACGACGACAGGGCTTCTCGTTTGGGACTTTGCAAATGACGTGTTTTCAAAAACGTTTACCAGCGAGCTGCCAGGAGGATCTATTGTTTCTTTGGATACCGTTTCGGTCGGAGCGATACAATATCTTCTTGTTGCGACAACAAGCGGATTGGCAGTTATAAACATTGAAACTGATTCGGTTTTGACTTCCGTTGACACTGGAGCTCTCGTTGGAGCAGCATTTACTTCTTCCAATAGAATTCTTTGGGCAACCGTAACGGAAGTACAGATTTCAGAGGATCCGGTGGATATTCTCCCCGATAATTGGTTGAGCACAGATATTTCCTCCATAGCCCGTTTCCCCTTTTCTTTCCCCGGAACGGCAACGTCGGTAGCTTCTGATTTGATCGGACTTACCACGGGAGTGGCGCGGGTATTTGACGATGGAGAGGGACGGATTTTGGTGCAACATGTGACACAAAATTCTGCAACATTGCCCATGGGGACTTCAACTCAGGGGCAGTGGCTTTCTACGAGTGTTACTGAGGCGACAGATGTGAGTCCTGCTGGAAAAAATTTAGACAATATTTCCTCTGTGACATCAGCTCCAGCGGCGACGGGAGCGGATGCAGATATTCTTGAGTTTGGTGGATCTGATCGTTATCTCAAAAGTCAAAATATAACGGATTTCTCAATTACGGGGAAAAATATAACTGTGGGGGCATGGGTTCGTCGTCCAGATTTTGGAGGAACCGGTTCATTTAAAAAAATAGTTTCTCATGGATCAGGAGGCGGAAGTGGAGAGTGGGATTACTGGCTTTCTGCGGGGGAGAATTTTTTCGACTATGGACTCAACGCAGATCCATACTTTTTTGGATTAAAAACGACGGAAGCAGAACGCGGTGCTTCAGCATTCACTTTTGCGGTAAACCAATGGCAGCTTTTGGTAGGAACGTATGACGCAGATGCGGGAGAATTACGAATGTATCTCGACGGAGAAGAACAAGATCAAAACATTTTTTTGCCGGGGATAAATCCGGTTTCTCTGACAGGAGATATTGCTTCAGTTGATCAAGAATTGCGATTGGGGTGGGGATATGATCAAGAATTTTTTAATGGAGATATGGCGATGCCTTTTGTTTCGGCGGAGACCTATTCTCCAGAGCAGGTAGCGCTTTTGTATCGATATTCCAATGGGTGGTTTGCAGAAAACACAAAAACAACGCTTCGCGGGACATCAGATACAGTAGTAGATGTTTCTTGTGATGATGCGCATAAAGAATGTTTTGTGCTTACCGACGATGGCGTTGTTACACGAATTGATGGAAATCTCTTCTCGGGAGGAGTTACATCATTGGTTGCCGGGGTAACGGATGTGTCTGCTCTCACTCCAACATATTTGGGAACGTGGCAATGTACGCATGTCTTCGATACGAGCGGTGATTATGCGGTTTACGCACAAACCGATTGGGAGGGAGCTCCGACAGCTATTGTTTCAGATACGCGGAATTTTAGGGTTTTTGCACAGGCAGAGCAGACGCTTGTGACGCCCGTTGTATTAGCGTTTCCGGATGAATTCATTGCTGAAGATTTTGCGACCCTTCTCTGGAGTACAGATGAAACGGATGAAGATTATTTTGTGGCGCAAATAGCAACGGATATAGATTTTCAGATTGGAGTACGACAACAAATATCTCGTGGTCATTCCGCACGATTTGATGGACTAGACGACGCTCAACAATATTATTTTCGCGTAAAAGCACAAAACAACGCGGGGGGCGTTTCGGAGTGGTCTGAAATCGTTTCTCTTTCTGTTGACACGTCCGCTCCAACGTCCGGGCAAGTGTCGAATGTGGCGGGAAGAGTTTCTTCCGCAGCGGATATTTCTTTTTCGTGGGAAACAGATCCCTTTTCCGAAATCGGATCAGGAATTCTGTGGTATGAAACGGAGATAAGCACTGACGCAGCATTCCTTGATGACACACAATTGGTTTATTCGAATGATAGGCTCGAGGCAACGAGTGTTGTTTTTTCCGGAGAACAGGGGAAAACGTATTTTGCGCGCGTTCGTGCCATGGATGGAGTCGGGAATTGGTCCGATTGGGCAGAAAGTTCAGGAACCCTTGTCGACATGACGGCTCCTACCGAATTTTCTCTTTTCCCCGTGGGAACAACGGCGGGGGAGGAAATTCTTTTACAGTGGAATACGGCATTGGATAATGAATCAATGGTCGTTTCTTATGATATTTGGCAAAAAATTGGCGATGGAGATTTTTCATTTGTTACCTCTCTTTCTCCCGAAACGAGAACCTACCGTGTTTCCGCTTTGCAAGATGCGACAACGTATACTTTCAAGGTTTTGGCAAAAAACGGTGCAGGAGGAACAACTGAAACAACCGTACAATCGGTTCTTATTGATGCGGCACATGTAGGAGTTCCTCAATGGTTGAGTTCTCCCTATTCACCATCAACCACCGTTTCTCTCGAGTGGACTCCTGATTCCGACATTTCAGAGGCCACACAATATCAGATTTTTCGGGAAGGAGTTCTCCTGGGTACAGTTGATCGGGCTACCACAACATTTACTGACCCTGATGTACACGTCTCAGGAGAAGTGTTTGCGTATCAGGTGCGATCCTTTACTCCCGCACCAGATGCGGAATCGGTGGATATTGTGGGGGAATTTTCTCCAACACAACGAGTCCTGATTGACACGCTCCCTCCAGGATATGATCATTATGAAATTATTGGCCCGGATGCTATAAATACATGGAGAAATAAGTTTTTTTCTTTTCAATTATGGGGAACGGATGGGGCAAATATTTTTGATCCGCAGTCATCGACAGGAACAGGATTTTCCTCGGGAATGGATGTTACAACATTCCGAGAAGGAACAACGGGCGATTTCATTGCGCACAATATTCCGATATTATTAACAGAGTCAGGAAGCCATGATTTCCAGTTTCGATTTCAAGACCGATCGGGGAATCAATCCTCTTCGATTAATATTGCGAATGTAAAACTAGATGTTGTCGCGCCGACGATTTCGTTTGCTCAAACTTCTGTTTCGGATTCGGTTTTTGAAGCCCAAAATAGCTTTCTTTCCTCAGACAGTATTTCTTATGAAATTACAGCAACCGATGAACACTCGGGAATTGATACGTATGAGATTTCTTCTCGATTAGACAAAAATGGAGATGGATTTTTTCGTACAGAAGAGGGAGATATTCTGTGGTCAGAATGGACGCTATTGAGCGGAGCTACAGGAACAATTTTGGCGCCAGGAGATGGAATCTTTCAGATTCGTGTGGCAGCAACAGACGTTGCAGGAAACAGAAAAATTTCTGATATTTTCACCACAAAAATAGATCGTCAGGCACCACAGACATTTGCCAATGCTCCTACTCAGCCGATTTCGTCAGATATTACGGTTCAAATCGAGTCGGTAGATATGCCGCTCGTTGCGTCAGGGATTTCTTCTGTGTATTACACAAAAAATGGTGCAGATCCTAAGACATCACTTTTTCCCGTTCGTCATGAAGGAACGGTAGTTTTCGTTGATGCAGAGACAGACACAACGGAGGGCAATTTCACGATACGATATTATGCAACAGATGTTGCGGGAAATGAGAGCGAAATACATGTTGCGACCAATGATATTGTTGACACGGATATGGACGGCTTGCCTGATTGGTGGGAAAATCTATATGGTGGGACGATTGCTCCAGATTCAGATGAAGATACAGACACACTTACGGCATTGCAGGAATTCAATGCGCACACAAACCCTCTTCTTGCAGACACAGATGCAGATGGAGTGAGCGATGGAGCAGAAACTGCGGTGGGGACAGACCCCCTCAACGGAACAGATCACGCATTCCACTGGATTTCTCCGGCAGAAGGGGATACGGTTTTGGGAACCTTTACTCTTTTGGGGACAGCTACTCCGGGGGCAGTTGCAGAAGTTTTTGACACCACCACCAGTTCCCTTTTGGGAATTGCGACGGTCGATCCTCAGGGACGGCTTGCTGTTGAAATAGAAGCACTTTCAAATGGAGCACATGCACTAAAGGTGCAATTTCAGCACCCCAAAAATCCGCTTGCAATAATTGAAAGCGAGATACGAAATATTATTGTGAATGATGTTTCTGCGACTCAGCCGCAGATTTTGAACATTGCAGATGATGATCAAATCAGTCCCTCGACGACACGAATTCTCGTTTCAAATCTCACACAAAACTCGACAGCAGAGCTCTTTGAAATTTTGGACAATGTTGTTTATTCTCTTGCTACGGTTGACACAACGGTAGAAGGGACAGCTGATATTTGGCTTCCAAAACGATCTGAGGCGCGCCGAATTTTTGTTCTAGATCACTCGACCTGGAGAACCTCAGAAATTATTTCCTTTGAACAAGGATTATTCATCGAGGGTATCATTTACGCTGAAAACGGAGATCCTCTCGAAAATGCGATCATAGAAGTAACAGACGCGCAGGACAATATGACAAGCGTACAATCAGCGTCCAACGGAACGTATCATGTCTTTGTTCAGCCCAATAAAACGTATACATATCGAGCAGAAGCAACAGGATTTATTCCACAACAGCAGTCCGTGACGATGGCATTTGATGATGTGCGTATAAATGTGACACTGTTGGAACTCAACAAAGAGGTCACTCTTTCGGGGGTGGTTTCTGATTCAGATGGCGTTCTCTTGGAAGGGGTTTCTGTACAGTTTGTTTCTGGGACAACAATTCTTTCAACAACAACAAATAACGTGGGAGCATATTCGCTTCTCGTCCCAGCAAGTACGACTTATTCGGGGACGTTCACCCTTGCAGATCATGACACGCACGTTCAATCACTTACGGTTTTGCGAGACGATATTGTTGCCAACATAACACTGGTAAAACAAGATATTGCGGCGCAAGTATCGGGGAGAATTATTGCCTCTCCCTCAAACACTCCTTTGTTGGGAGTTACCGTCTCCTTTTTATCCAACAATAATGAATCTTTTGAAACACAATCGAATGAGCAGGGAACATTTCAGCTGGCGCTCCGACGAGATCGTGATTACACGGTTGTGTTTGCTCTTGCTGGCTATGAAGCAGTAACACAGACCTTTTCATTAGCGACAGAACCATTGGTGCTCCCAGATGTGACACTTACTCTTGTGGCAGAGCCAGAAGTTGGTGGAGGGGGGCAAGCAGCTATTCGTGGTTGGTCTGGTCGCGAACTCAATAATCCTGAGGATGAAATTTCAGATGATTGGATTCCCTCTATGACATATGAAGAATCCTTGGCTCAAGTTCAGCGCTTGAACGCCGGGATTGCGGGACAAGTTAAGACAAAAGAAATGAAAGGAGAAGAGGTTTTTGCCGGGTATATTTCGGGGCGAATCGCGGTAGACAACTTTCGAGAAGCAGATGATGCGCAGCGATTAAGTATCACCGCCTTTAGTGATCGTGTTCAAGAAATGCACGCATCAGCAAAAATTGGATACTGTTTGGCGTTCAAAGATACAACAATGGATTTCCGAGACGTTTCTACAGCAAGTCGTTGGTATCCGTCAGTGGCAAAAATTTACAGCCTTGGTCAGATGCCGCTTGATGCAGAATTCAAATTCCGTCCAACGGAGATGATGAGCTGGGAAACGGCTCTAGAAATGGCGTTTGCAGTTCGTTGTGCAGAACCCGATACATTTGAATTGTTGCAATCATTCAAGCAAAATCAATGGGAAACGCTTCCCCTTCAAAACACGTTAGCAGTTCGTCGTGCATATACGGCGCTTGACATGGGATGGGTGTCGTATGAAGCTGATCTCACGAAATCTCCAACGCGTGGACAATTGCTCCAGTTGTGGATGAACGTGTTTGAGGTTTCTGTTGATACGGAAGCGACACAAACATCATTTAAGGACATTTCTAAAACGGATACCCTCGCCTCAGTTCTTGTTGCCGCACGAAGGGCAGATCTCATTCCGTCTTCAGCAAATTTTCGCCCAGATTCTCTAATCCCTCGATCGGAGGCGGCGCAATGGTTTGTCTCCTTCTTTGAAGCAGAGCAAGAGGATCGAATCGATCGAAGTGAGCAAACAGATCAATTCGATGATCATAAGGTGGCGACGGGACGAGAGGTGACAGCGGATGAACAAGTTCGAATCTCCCTTTTGCAAAAAGATGTTGCAGAAGAACGAAGGGTGCGTATTTCCGAGATAGTTCCGGTCACTGATGATTTGGATATTGAAGGGAAATCGGGATTTGTGCGTCGAAAAGGAGAAGATCGAGAGACATTTTTGAAACGGCTGGAGGAGGCGAAAGAACTGGCGGGGATTGATCCAGCTGAACAAATGCTGGATTATGCCGCGCTTCGGGAAAAATCGTTGGAGGCTCGTGGAATTGTGGAAAAAGAAGTGGAATCAAAAATTCAGATTTCAGACACGAGTGGATTTGTGCGTCGTCAAGACGAAACGCGTGAAGAATTTTTGCAAAGACTTGATATTGCCAAACAAGAACTGGCGACAAAGAAAATGGCACTTGAAACAGAAGACACCACGATGAAGGCGTCGGCGCCAAAAGTTGCTGGACCAACGCTCCCAACACAAAATTTGGGAAAATTGAAAATCGATATTGATACGGATCGAATGTGTAATATCAAAATGGCGTGGGAGACATCAGAGGCATTTGCGGAACGATGTGGAGATATTCGTGATACAGAAAAAGAATCTGCGTACAAAAACATGTTTGATTCTTTCAAAAAACGCCCGGGAATTCAGGAAACGATTGAGCCGGTTGAAGTAACGGTTACGACTCCTTCCCCAACAAAAGATACGCCTACATTAACACGATCAAAAATGGATGTAGCACTGCGGCGAGTAGAACCGGAGCTCGAAAAAGATGAGCAAACGGCGAAGGTAAAAACACGTCGTTCACAATTAGATTTGTGATGCCCGCTTTAGCCGCTTGAGAGATTCCTCTTTGCCAAGCACAGCAGCAATATCAAATGGCCCGGCAGATCCTTTTCTATTTGAGAGAGCCGTTCGGAATGGCCACATAAATTCTCCGTTTTTCATTCCGAGGTCTGCAATTTTTTTTACAGAAACGGCTTCAATTTTATCCCGAGTCCATTCTTCTTTTTCAATTCCCTCGAGCATCTCTGAAATTTTCTCAAGCGTTTTTCGTGCCGCATCGACAGTCAGTCCCCACTTTTCATTTCCAATAATTTCCTTTTCTATCCCCGGATCAGAAACGAGATAGCTCAGCTCATCTTTGAGTTCAACAAGGGTTTGTGCTTTTTCTCGTGCCACAGCAAGCATTGATAACTCGACGGTTTCTCCAGAAAAATCAGCGTAATAGTTCTGCAATTTTTCAAGTTCAATTTTTCGTATCCACTGGGCATTGAACCAGATCATTTTTTTGAAATCATATTGCGCGGCGGCTCCGTTTACCTGGGTTATATCAAATCGCTCTTCGAGATCTTGAAGCGAAAAAATCTCTTCGGTTGTCTTTGGATTCCATCCCAGAAAGACGAGCCCATTGACCACTCCCTCCGGAATAAATCCCGCTTCTTGGAAATCAGAAATGAGAACACAAACGCCGGGTAAAACGTTTCGTTTGGAGAGTTTCTTTTTACTTGAATCAAGCACGAGTGGGATGTGTCCGAATGTTGGCAAAGGAGCGCCAAGCGCTTCGTAAATCAAAATCTGTTTCGGGGTGTTTGAAACGTGATCTTCTCCGCGAATGACGTGCGTCACGCCTTGCAACCAGTCGTCGAGAACATTCGCCAAGTAGTAGAGGACGTTCCCATTTGATCTAGCAATAGCAAAATCTCCGAGCGTATCAGTGTTGACACTCACTTTTTTTCGAATGAGGTCATTGAAAACCACCCATTTATTTGGCTCAACTTTCA
>JAGYLK010000072.1 GCA_018401175.1 Candidatus Altimarinota bacterium | reverse complement strand
CAAAAACAAATCGACGAACAAATTACTGAACTCGAAAAGGTATCCAAGCTTTCCCGAGAAGACGCAAAACAAGAACTGTTCATTCGTGTTGAAAATGAAATATCTGGAGAATTGGCAGAAACATTAAGACGAAAGGTGGACCTTATGCGTGATTCCGCGGATGAAGAAGCCTCAAATATAATTGTACAAGCCTTACAACGATTTGCCGCACCAGTAACATCTGAGGCGACTATTAGCGTCGTAAAAATTGAATCGGACTCGCTAAAGGGAAAGATTATTGGAAGAGAGGGACGAAACATAAACGCCTTTGAGCAAATGACGGGAGTCGATGTTATTATTGACGATACTCCGGGGACGATTACTATTTCATCGTTTGATCAATTTCGAAGATACGTTGCCAAAGTTGCTCTCGAGGCACTTATAAAAGATGGTCGCATCCACCCCTCAAAGATTGAGGAAATGGTTCGTAAAGCACAAGAACGATCTGAAAAGATGCTTCAGGAGCTGGGACAACAAGCCGCCCAAGATCTGGGTATTGCAAGCCTCCCCACGCAAATATTAAAGCTCATTGGTCGTCTTCGATTTAGAACTTCATACGGACAGAACGTCCTCGCACACTCTATCGAAGTCGCCTATATTGCAGAAGCCATTGCCGAACAAATCCCCGGAGCCGATCCTGAGCTTTGTAAACGAGCCGGACTCGTTCACGACATCGGAAAGGCAGTAAGTCATGAAGTCGAGGGAGGACACGCAATTATTGGAATGGAAATTCTGGAGAAATTTGGTGTTGAAAAAAATGTTATCACCGCTATGAAATCTCATCACGAAGACTTTCCTTATGAGTCAATCGAAGCACGAATTCTTCAGGCTGCTGACGCCATTAGTGCCTCTCGCCCAGGAGCACGCCGAGAGACGCTTGAAAAATATATCAAACGACTCAAGGAACTGGAAGCGATTGCCACAAATTTCGACGGCGTTGAAAAGGTATTTGCTATTCAGGCAGGAAGGGAAGTTCGCGTCTTTGTAAATGCAACACAAATGGACGATCTCCAATCCGAAAAACTCTCCTTTGAAATCGCACGAAAGATTGAAAAATCATGTGAATATCCGGGAGAAGTGCGCGTGGCAGTTTTCCGAGAAAGTCGCTATGAGAACGTAGCAAAATAGTTTTTGCAAATAGATTGCATATTAAAAACTCCGCCAAAGCGGAGTTTTTTTATAGATCAATATTCCAACAAAGCTATTAACGCTTCACTATCAACTGTTAACTAATTTTAATATAACTCGCCAAATCTCATCTCCTTCCAAAAGCTTCTGTTGCTCCCAGTGAGTGGGGATCTCGTGTGCCGAATTTTTGAAAAATTCTACTGGTTTATAAGGGGTGGTTTCAACCTCTTCAAGCGTCTCATCGAAAAGGAATTTTTGATCCGTCTGAAAAACGATTTCCGTTGATTCCGGAAGCCATTCCGAACACTTTTGCAAAAAACTTGCATTTAGAAAGCGGCGCTTTTTGTGCTTCTCTTTGAACCACGGATCTGGAAAATTTATAAAAATTTGCTCCACTTTTGCCCCCTGGTTTAAACACGGTTCTAGAATGGAACGAAAATTTCGAGCAGCATCTCCGTCAAAGACCGCCACGTTTTTTTTATCAGCAAACTGTTCTGCTAATTTTTTTGCCAGCGGACGCCGAATTTCAAAGAGAATAAAATTATGGTCTGGAAATTTTTCCATTAAGGCTGCGGAAAATTCTCCTTTGCAGGCACCAACGTCGACAAAAATAGGATTATCATTCCCAAATCCCTTAAATGAATGTTCAATGAGGATAGAAAGAGGGTTCACATGATTCCGAACTCGTTTTTGTGGCATCGGCGGAACTGTGCCGGAAAAAGTTGATTTTTTCAAGCAATAGAAGCAAAATCTGGTTGATGATCTCGTCCCCCCAAACACGAACTCATGGTCGCCGTCCTGTCGGAAAAGGACGAAAAGAGGTTTGACATCATGAAACAGAACTCCTTTTTGTAAGGAACGGATATACCCGTTCCCTTCTTAACCCCTTCTCAAAAATGTCTACTCCCCAATTGATTCCATTCCTCGAAGCACAAGATCCTGAAATCGCACAAGCCATTCGTGGCGAAGAAAAACGCGAAACCGAAGGACTTGAACTTATCCCGAGTGAAAACTATGTATCAAAAGCCGTCCTTGAAGCTGACGGATCTGTTTTTACCAACAAATATTCCGAAGGATATCCTGGACGTCGATACTACGGCGGACAAGATTATACGGATATTGTTGAACGACTTGCTATTGAACGTGCGTGCAAACTCTTCAACTGTAAATTTGCAAACGTACAACCGCTCTCTGGCGCACCAGCAAATGTCGCGATGTATTTTGCTCTTTGTAAACCAGGAGACACGATCCTCGGAATGGATCTCGGACACGGAGGACATCTGACACACGGACACCCGGTAACCCATTTGGCAAAGATTTTTAACTTCGTCCGATATGGAATGAAAAATCCCGAAACGGGAGAAATTGATTATGAAGCATTGCGCGAAACAGCGCTCAGAGAAAAACCCAAAATGATTCTTGCGGGCTTCTCAGCTTACTCTCGAGAACTTGATTACGCGAAATTTGTAGAGATTGCCAAAGAGGTAGGCGCGATAACCGTCGCCGACATGGCACACATCGCCGGGCTAATCGCCGGGAAAGCGGTCAAAAATCCATTTGATTACGGATTTGATGTCATTACGACTACAACGCATAAAACGTTGCGAGGACCGCGCGGAGGAATGATTTTGACACGAGAAAATGAAGAGTATGCAAAAGCGATTGATAAATCCGTCTTCCCTGGACTGCAAGGAGGACCACACATGCACTTGATTGCGGGGAAAGCTGTTGCCTTTGGTGAGGCGCTAAAACCAGAGTTTAAAGAATATGCACAACAGATTTTGAAAAATGCAAAAGCCATGGAAAAGGTGTTCCTCGACGCAGGGGTTCGCTTGCTCGGCGGAGGAACGTCAAACCATCTTCTTCTCGCTGATGTATTTGGTTCTCTCGGTGTTACAGGAAAAGATGCACAAACGGCGCTCGACGAAGTCGGAATCACATTAAATATGAATTCTATCGCTGACGATCCACGCAAACCAATGGACCCTTCTGGAATTCGTTTTGGAACACCGGCGATTACAACGCGTGGATTCAAGGAAGCAGATTGTGCAAAGGTTGCAGAGCTCATGCTCGCGGTTTTGAATAATATTGACGACGCAGAAGTGAAGACAAATGTGCGGGAAGAGATTAAACAATTGTGTGTAACGCATCCGATTCCGGAGAGTTTTGTGTAGGAGAAGAGCAGGAATCACCCCTTTTGTTCCCCTCTTTACACAAAGAGGGGACAAGGACGAGAACAAATGACTCGGGGAGATTGCAAACTGTAGTTTGAACTTTGTAGATTGAAGTTTTATATGTGGGGCTTGTTTTTTTAT
>JAGYLK010000071.1 GCA_018401175.1 Candidatus Altimarinota bacterium | reverse complement strand
CGACCACCACACGCCAATAATTCCAAAGAAATGAGACAAAATTAGTACCGCCGGAGTCAGAAAAATAACCTGTCGCAAAAGAGAAAGAATCATTGATTGTTTTCCAAATCCAAGTGCTTGATATAATCCCCCAGTAACTGATTGAAACCCCACAACGGCAAATCCAAGCACCATAAGTTTCAATCCTTCAACGGTAACCGATATCAATTCCACTTCTTTTGAAGAGACAAATACACGCACCCAAAATTCAGGGAAAAAATACAGCAGCACAAAAGCAAAAACTGAAATACCTGTCCCCCACTTGACGGCAGTGAGAAAAACTTCCCGTACACGAGTGAATTTTTTTGCCCCAAAATTATATCCCGCAATCGGCTGCAATCCCTGAACAACACCGAAAATCGGCATCAATACCATCATTGATAACCGCATCAGAATTCCCATCGCCGCCACGGCAACACTTCCGCCAAGCGCCATGAGAATATGATTTAACACTAATGTTTGGAGGACAAAAGAAACTTCTCGCATAAACGAAGCAGCACCAATTACCATTATTTTACGAACATGATCCGTACTCCAACGAACATATTTCCAGAGCAATGGAACAGCACTTTTTTTATTGAGAAAATACGGTGCCAACCATACAAATGAAACCACATTCGAAATCGACGTTGCCCACGCCGCTCCAGCAATTCCCATCTGCAGCGGAAATAAAAATATATAATCCAAACATACATTTACCAACGCACCCGCAATCATTACCTTCATCGCCAACGGCGCATTTCCCTCTGCTCGTGCCAAATTATTCCCAACCACTGTCGCTATCAAAAAGGGAGCTCCATACAAAATTACCTGCATATAATCCATCGCAAACGGAAGCACTTCTTCATTTGCCCCAGACGCAAGCAAAATCGGTTTCAAAAATAATAACCCGAATAATACAATCAGCGCACTTCCAACCAACACCAACCACGTTGCAACTCCCAATGTTTTTTCTGCAGATTTGGTATCCCCCGCTCCAATACGACGAGAAATTTCTGACGCTGCTCCGATTCCAACCGTAAGAGAGAGCGCAAAAAACACAATTTGAAGCGGAAGAGAAATGGTAACTCCGGCAATTCCGAGCGTTCCAATCGCACGTCCAATAAAAATCGTGTCTACGACATTATACAAGGCCATAACCAACATTCCGACCATCGCTGGAGCGGACATACGGAGAAGCAATTTGTTAATATTTTGCGTTCCCAAGAAAGCTGTTTTTTCCTTCATGGGCGGAGTGTAGGGAATGTAAAAATGTTTTCAACTTTTAAAAAATTTCTTTTCATAATTCTTGGGATTTGACTGTATATATTCTCTTATCCGTTCCAACTCTTCTTCATTTCGAATAATGTGTTCATAATAATTTCTATGCCATATATCATGAATGTTTGTATTTTTTCTGCACCATTTCGTAACACCAATTTTATATCCACGAATTATTGAACCAACCGTTTTGGACGTACCTGATTTTTGTATAGGCAAATGATTATTCGATCCTGCCGATGGATAATTATTTCGTACAGGCGAATGATTATTCGCCTCTACCATAAATATCCCATGCATATGATTGGGCATAACAACAAATTCATCTAATTTCACAAACGGAAAATGCTTTGGAATCTCAAACCAACAGAACTCCACCTGTTTCCCAATATTATTCAATGTCATTTTTTTATTTCTAATTTTTCCAAAAAAATTTTGACGCCGTTTTGAGCAAATGGTTATGAAATAAGCACCATCTTTTGAATAATCGTAATTTGATAATCGGATGGAACGACGACCATGAATATGTGAATCAAATTTCATATTTTAAAAAATAATCTGCATAATTTTAAAAACAATCTCCTTCTTTCATTGCTTTTTCATATTTTTGTACGGGCAAATAATTATTTGCCCCTATTGACGGATAATTCTAACCAGAAATAATTTTATTCGCCCCAACATCAAATTCGAGAAAAATAAAATCAATGCTATACTTCCCACGATGACTGACCTCCTCGCAGAACTCAATTCGGCACAACGCAAAGCCGTAGAAACTATCTACGGACCAGTTCTTGTCCTCGCCGGTCCAGGAACGGGAAAAACCCATTTGCTCACTACGAGAATTGGACATATTTTGCAACAAACTGACACGCGAGCCGAAAACATTTTATGTTTAACATTTACAAATGCCGCTGCTGTGGAAATGCGAGACCGACTCTTTCAAAAAATTGGAAAAGAAGCGCACAAAGTCACCATCTGTACCTTTCACGGATTCGCGGAACTCATGATGAATGAATATCCATTGAAATTTGAAACTCAGAAAGCCGGGCGCGAACTCGCCGACGATCTCATAAAGGCACTCGCCTATCGCGATGCCGCAAAGGAAAAACACTGGAAATATTTCAGACCGATTTATGATGAATTGGCACATCAATACGATATACTTTCTGCAATTTCAAACTTGAAACGCGAACACATCTCCCCTGATCAACTTCGTGATTTGATTCCCGGGGAACGAAAAAACTGGGAAGCCGATGAAACGAATTATTACGCGCGGAAATATAAAGAATATAACGTCGGAGATGAAAAACCAGCCGAACGAGAGAAACTTGAAAATCGCCTCGCACGAATGCAAGAATTCTCAGAACTCTGGGAGATGTATGAAGAGAAACTTGCTCAGCGCGGTGGGTATGATTTTGACGATATAATTAACTGGGCAACAGAAGCGTTGAAACAAGATGAAAATCTCCGCTTTGATCTCCAAGAAAAATATCAATGGATTCTCGTCGATGAATACCAAGATACGAATAACGCGCAAAACGAAATCGTCTGGGCATTAACTGATTATGAACAACCAAATATCTTTGTCGTCGGAGATGACGATCAATCAATTTATCGATTTCAAGGGGCAAGCACCGAAAACATTCGTGAATTTCGAGAGAAATTTCCACAACGAACAGAAATATCGCTCGAAGAAAACTACCGTTCTGGACAAAAAATTCTCGATGCCGCTTTTACTGTAATACAAAATAACACTGATCGCGCTGATGAACATCGAACGCTTTTTCCTGGCGGTACAAATAAGAATTTTTTAGAAACTATCGAACGAGTCATTGTCGGCTCTCTTTCCGCAGAACAAATTTTTGTAGTAGACCAAATTCGAAAGGAATTGAAAGATACACCCGCAAATGAAATTGCTGTGCTCGTCAGAAAAAACAAAGAAATTGATGAACTCGCACGAATTTTGCCACAATTTGGAATTCCGGTCGCCGCCAGCATTCGAGGCAACATTTTTGACAATGAATATGTACGCCAAACCATTTTATTGTTGCACATATTTTCCGCACCAGAAATGGATGACTTGGTTTGGGAAATACTACATGCGCCATATTGGGATATTTCTGCAAAGGAATTATTAAAACTTTCACTCCAAAGAGAACGAGGAGAACATGTAGTGGAGCAACTGCTTTCCACCAAGTTCGAACTTGAAGAAGAACCGACAAAAACAAGTTCGAACTTATTCCTCATCTGGCTCGCTGAATCTCGCAAAGATTTCTGGCACTGTCGCCCAGAAGTGTTGACCGAAAAACTCCTCTACTCATCTGGATTGCTCGATTGGCTGGGGAAAGAAAAAAAAAACGATTCTCTCTCCGCCGTGAGAAAATTCGTGAGCTGGGTCAGCGAACAACGATGTCAAACGGTGGCAGAACTCTTGGAGCGACTCGATTTGATTCAACAATTTGGAATAAAAGTACGCCCAGACGCACTTCCTGCAGATCACCGCAGCGTACATGTATTAACCGCGCATGGAGCAAAAGGACGAGAATTCGACGTCGTCTTTGTTCCAGGACTCGTAGATAAAACATGGGGAAATACGCGATCCGGAAATTCAAGCGTTCCGCTTCCACAGATTTTCAAAGACGGTGATTTTGATGAAAATGCCGAAGAACGACGACTTTTTTTTGTCGCTTTAACCCGAGCGAGAAAAAAACTCTTTCTCTCATACGCAACAACTGATACTCAAGGACGAGAAAAAAATCCGTCACCATTTTGGCATGAAATTCCAGAAGAACTTTGTACAAACTTGGAAGCAGATCCGATTGAAGAACGCGCACAAGAATTATTACCAACGCTGCTTCAAGCAGGAAAAGAATTACATCTGACAAATGAGGAAGAAACGATTTTACGCGAACGCGTAAAAGGATTTGTGTGGTCTGCCACAGCACTGCAAAATTATCTCGATTGCCCACGCCGATTTTTATTTCAACAACTCTTTAATTTCCCACGGAATCCTCGTCCCGAACCACAACTCGCTCTCGGAGTCGCCCTTCATGAGGCGCTTGAAAAAACACTCCGCGAAGAAATTTCAGAAGCGAATTTACTCAAACATTTTGAACGCGCGCTCCGAGGACAAAATCTCACACTCAGTGATTTTGAACGGCTCAAAGAACACGGCGCCGAAATTTTGAAGAAAAATTTTAAGGAAAAGTCTCCTACGTGGAAAGCACAAAATGTACAAACAGAATTGAACTTTGGAAAATATAATCCGGAAATTGACGGTATTCGAATTACGGGAAAAGTTGATAAAGTAGTGCTTGATGAAGGACGAAAAAGCGCTCGCATCGTGGATTACAAATCAGGAAAACCAAAACCCATCAAACTCGGAGAACGCTACTGGCGACAGCTCGTGTTTTATGATTTATTGGCAAAAGCAGCAAAAGCGCCCTGGAACGTCGAGAGTTGCGAATTGGAATTTCTAACACCAAATGAAAAAGGAACGCTTGAAACCCGCGTTTTGAACGTCGGAGAAAATGATCGTCTCCAAGTTATTACTGAATTAAAAGAAGTTCATGCAAAAGTTATAAATCTCGAATTTCCATTAGTTGAAAATCCAATGGATGATCCTGACATTAAATTTTGGCAGAATTTCGGGAAATAAAATGGAGGGTCTGGTTTGAAACCCGTCCCTAAAAATAATGTATATTCACGTAGGGAAAGGATATATCCGTTCCCTAACAATATTTTTATTTCCATTTCAAATATGTCATTATTTCATTCCACCCGAATTAAATTCCCCGTCCAAATCAAACGATTTTTATTTGTCCCCACCGGCGTACACGTCATCAACGTAATGATACGACGATCATGTGGTTGTTTCAAAACCGACGTCTCCGTAGGTGGAACAACCTTCGATTGTGTCAGCTCATACACATATTTTTTTCCCTTCCAATATACCTCCGCAATATCTCCTTCCTTCACCTCATGAAGCAACGCAAAAACATCTTTGTAACGGCCTTTATCCCATGCGTAATACGAAGAATGACCAGTAACAAAGAAGTTTCCCATGCTTTCTGGAGAATGAGAAACAGGATGAACAACCACTCCTCCCTGCAATCCTTTTTGAATATTTGTTTCTAATTGTTGCCAATTCTGATGAGAAGGAACGGTAATCAATGGAACATTTTTTTCAATACGAGGAATGACCAAACGATCATCAGAAGGATGTACATCCCAACTCTTAAATACTTCTGCAATATGAGTTTTTTCTGTTTTTTCCACACGAGAAACTCCTGTCTTCTCCAAGATCAATGGAGCTGGTTTTTCTGGTTCAAAAACTTGAACCACTGACGCCGTTAGATTTTTTGCTTTATACTCTGTTATTTCTGCAAATGCTGCATAATTCAACGCCACATGAGAAATTCCCCACATCGCCAAAGAAGTTGCTCCGAAAACAGCAATATCTTTCCAGAGAGGACGTCGTCGTCGAAGTTTAAAATCAAAAGGTGATGTTTTTGGCAATGGCGAAATAACAGGTTCTTCCAAAATTTCTCGCTCATCTGGAGAATGAATATGTTCCCAGTAATCAGCGAGTGAAAGCTGCGTTTCTGACTGTTGTTCTGGCTCTTTGTGCCCAAACGATATTTTTAATTGATGTGTCATAATGTTCGAAAAATTCAGAACAGTATACCTGATATGGATTATTTTTTCAAGCAAACTCTTTTTCAAAAAGAATCCTCTTTGGTTGACAAAATATAATTTTTAATTAAAGTGTTAAACGAAAATGAAATATTCTCTCGACAACTTTCGAAATACGAGCTTCCGAATCGCTTTATTAGCGATATTGGGTACTGCCTCTGTATCATGTGACAATCTCTTTCCGAAAAACAAAGATACAGCTCAAAAAATTGGATTAGTACTTTCTCCCGAAGAGAAAAAAAACGCATTAAATGACACCATTCAACAAACAGAGAATTGCTTCACCGATATTGGCCTTCAATTTACAAAAAAAGATTTAGAAAGCGGAAACGGAGTTGAGTTTGATTTAGGCAGCTACAAATATGCGGAAAATATTAAAATGGTTCTCCGTTGTAAGATTTTTCAATTACACGAAGACTGGAACGACGCATCAGGAACTATATATTTTGATATTTCGTATGGTCCGGAAGAAAATGAACGTCGAAATCTTTCAACTTCTTTCAAAGAATTCAAATCATCATTAGGCGGAATACTGAGCTCACATGGTCCATTCTCTCTTCCGAAAAAAAAATCAACGAATACCAATTCCCTTCCGGATTTCATCTAATTTTTTATTAGCAATTTTTCTTGCTCGATCCGCACCGCGTTGCATAATTTCTTCGACCTGATCGAAGTTTTTTTCTAATTCCGTGCGTCGCTCTCTCGCTGAACGAAAATATTCCCACACTGTTTCAAAAAGAAGTTTCTTGGAACCACCAAAGCCAATTTCTCCTGATCGATATTTCGCTGCCAAATCATCTAAATCTAACGTTTCAAACAATGTATGAAAGGCAAACACGGAGCAGGTCGCGGGATCAATCGGTTCTCCCATTTCCACCGAAGCGGTTTTGATGGAGTTAATCTGTTTTTTCAATGTTTTTTCGTTTTCAAAGATAGAAATCGTATTTCCATATGACTTCGACATTTTTTGTCCGTCTAATCCCGGAATTGTTTGTACATTTTCCGCTATCTGTGGTTCCGGAAGTGTAAAAGCTTCTCCAAATTGACTATTAAATTTCTGTGCAATATCACGCGCCATTTCCACATGTTGTTTCTGATCCTTTCCCACCGGAACCTTGTCTGCCGAATAAAGCAAAATATCGGCTGCCATCAACATGGGATAGGTGAACAAACCAGCATTCGCTTCAAGTCCTTTCGCTTTTTTATCTTTGAAAGAATGCGCGCGTTCAAGAAGTCCCATCGGACATAAACAATCCAAATACCATGCCAGTTCTGTGTGCGCAGGAATATCTGATTGTCGATAAAAAAGTGATTTCTCTGGATCAAGTCCGAGTGCCAGATAATCGAGCAAAATATTTTTTTGATTTTCACGAAATACTTTCGGATCACGAACGGTAGTGAATGCATGTAAATCCGCGATGAAAAAGAACATTTCATTCGTTCCTTTTTGTGCCTCAATCATCGGGCGAATCGCTCCAAAATAGTTTCCCCAATGAAGTTGTCCACTTGGTTGAATACCGGTCAAAATTCGTGTCATTCTTCAATAAGATCAAGTTCTACCTCTTCCACAGAAAAAGAAACATCCGGAACATTTTGATATTCTCTCCCCATTCCCATTTCTGTTACAAACAACGGGGCAAATTGTGTTTGATCAAACGCCTTTATTCCATGAGAAAGAAGAAAAAAAGCAATTGCCAAAACCAAAATACTCGCCAATACTGCTCCCCAGACCCAAAAAATAAATTTTACCAAAAGGAGAATCATCTTCCCAATCCAATTCCAAAGCCAACAAAACCCTTTTTTTAAAATAAAGAGCAATGATCTCAACATACGCCCAAGCCAACAAAAAAATGTTACAAATCCATTTCCGAGAGCTGAAAAGAATTTTTTCATCAGAGAAAGTGTAGCGCGAGTGAGAACAAAAAAAAAGCAGACTTTCGCCTGCTCCAACTTTTTAACTTTTAAGCTTTTAAACTTTTTGACTTGTTTAGACCGTATATTTCTTTGAATCCAATGTATGAAATTCACCGTGTTCTTTAAATTGCTTATGAAATTCATTAATCAATTCCATTGCTTCTTCATTATTTTGAACACAATAGACGTAATCCATATCTTCTGGACTAATAAACCCATCTTTCAATAAATTATCTCGCACCCAATCACGAATCTTGTGCCATGAAGCACTATGGAGAATAATAGGAATCCGATTGACTTTCCCCACCTGCACCAACTGCCATGAATAAAATAATTCAAGCGCTGTCCCAATTCCTCCTGGCATAACCACGACTACATTTGAAAGATTCATAAACATTTCTAAGCGTTCTGCAAACCGCTGAAAATGCTGCTTGATATCCAGATGTTTATTTCCTCCTTTCTCATTTGGCAACTCAATAGTAAGACCGATTGATTTAAATTCCGGATCAGACCCCATCTTGTGACCATAATTCGCCGCTTCCATAAGACCTGGCCCCCCACCAGTAACAACATCCATTTCTTTTTTTCCGATTTCTTGAGCTAACTCAAACGTATTTTTATAAATTTCGTCCTCTGGTTTGATTCTTGCTGAACCAAAAATAGCGACACGGAAGTGTTTTGGATCCAATTCTGTATTGATAGGAAAATCTGCTGCATTCATGTTTTTGTGTTTTATTTTGTAAAATAAGAAAATCGATTCTAACACAAAAAATTTATTTTTTCAAGCCCCACAATGTACAAACTTACAAACTTCAGTCTACAAATTTAAAATATTATTTTTTCCTTGTAGTTTGTAATTTGAAGTTTGAAGATTGTAATTTCAATTCAACGAGATTCTTCCCGAACTCCCCACCGCCACTTGAGTCCTCCTTCTACTCGATTTTTTATAAGCTGAATAAATCCAAACACTGAAACCAATGTTTCAATAAAAAACAGAACTATATCACTTTTGGAGGGAATAATTGCTTCTTGAGTTAATCCATTTCCCCAGGCGATTAAAAATAAAACTCCCATAAATAAAAACGTCATTCCCCACCCTTCAAGGGTAACAGGCGTCACTCCCCATCCATACTCTTTTGGCTTAAACCAATATTTCTTCTCCTGTTGAGGGAGGTTCCCCCTATTTCTCTGATTCAATCGTTCTTGTTCTTCGAGATTCATGAGAAATATCGCTCAGAAAGCACCTGTGCCAATGCTGAAATTTTTACGCGCTCTTGTTTCATCGTGTCGCGATCACGAATCGTCACGGTATCGTCCTGTAATGTATCGTAATCAACCGTCACACAGACGGGCGTTCCAATCTCATCATGGCGACGATAGCGCTTCCCAATTGCCCCTCCATCATCATATTCTACGGCGCCGAAAATCTGGAGCTGTTTCAATATCTCGTGCGCTTTTTCTTGCATTCCGTCTTTTTTCATCAACGGGAACACCGCCACTTTTACGGGAGCGATAACTGGTTTCATGCGCAAAACAACACGCTCAGAACCATCTTCCAATTTTTCCTCAGTATATGCCGCACAAATAGTAGCAAGAACTGACCGATCCACTCCAAACGTTGGTTCGAGAACATGCGGAATAAATGGTTCCCCTCCTTCATCACGCCAGCGTAATTTTTGACCACTAAATTTCTCGTGCTGAGACAAATCAAAATCTGTCCGATACGCGAGTCCGTACAGCTCTTTTTTTCCAAATGGAAAATCAAACTCAATATCAACCGTCCGTTTGGAGTAATGAGACAATTTTTCCTTTGGGTGTTCATATGGATGACAATTCTCTGTGGGTAACCCAATATCCGTGCACCACTTCTTCATTTCATCAAACCATTTTTCAAAAAGTTCTTTCCAATCTTTTTCGTAGATAAAATATTCAATTTCCATCTGCTCAAACTCAATCACGCGAAAAATAAAATTCCCCGGCGTAATCTCATTCCGAAATGCTTTTCCAATCTGCCCGATCCCAAATGGAAGTTTCACCCGCGTAGAATCAACAACATTTTTGTATTCGAGAAAAATCGCCTGCGCGGTTTCTGGACGCAAATAAGCGATATTCCCTCCCCCTGATAAGTGGGAGTTGGAGGGGGTTTCCGCCTTCGCCATCTCGGTACTAAACATCAGATTAAATTTTCTCACCTCCGTGAACTCCTTCTTTCCGCACTTTGGACATTGAATATCGTTCTCGGTAATTAATTTGGTTACATCTGCATCAGAAAGTCCTTCACAATCAATATTAAGTGCAGATTCAACTAAATGATCTGCTCGTAATCGTGCGCGACAATTTTTGCAATCAACCAATTGATCATTAAATCCAGCCACATGCCCACTCGCCTCCCATGTTTTGGGATGAAGTAAAATAGGACCATCAATTCCCACCATATCTTCACGATTGCGCACAAAACGCTGCCACCAAAGGTCTTTTATGTTCTTCTTAATCTCAGAACCCAATGGCCCATACGTATAGGAATTTGCAAATCCACCATAGATTTCGGAACTCGGAAAAATGATCCCTCGACGCTTACACAGCGACACAATTTTTTCCATCAATTTCTGATCTGCCATTTTTTTGTATATAAGGAAGCAAACCCAGTGTACTCAAATTTCCTGACAAAACCAGTTGAAAAGAGAATGAATTTCTGATAGAATCTCTGGAAGCGTCAAAACAAATACAAATGAAAAACACCGACCCCGCAGAAATCGTCAAAAAATTGAACGAATCAATCGCCACTGGAAAAGCGGCATTTGATGCTGCCGAAAAATGGCTCGAAGTTCTTGCACAACATCACGATGTAGAAATAAATCCATTGCGATCACGTATACAAGATATGGAATTTAGTGCTGATGATTTGGGCGAAGAAAAGGTAATGGAAGGACTTTTTGATGGAAAAGATATGGTTACCGCAGAGAATCAAACCTATCCTGTACCAGCAAACTATGCTTCAAAATCAAAACTGGTCGAAGGAGATACATTAAAATTAACCGTAAAGCCAAATGGCGCATTTGTATATAAACAAATAGAACTCGTCCCTCGAAAACTCGCAACTGGAAAATTGATCCTCGACGGAAATCAATACAAAGTTCTAACCGACATTCGAAGTTATAACGTACTTTATGCTTCTGTTACTTTCTTCAGAGCAAACGTCGGTGATACCGTTACGGTAACCATCCCTGTCGATGGAATCGCTACATGGGGCGCGATTGAAAATGTCATGCCCGAAAAAGTAGAGGCATAGGTCTCTTTTTTATTTTTCGAAAACTTGAATTTGGAAAAAAGATGAGTACACTCTCGTCGGTTCTTTGGTTTGCACGCACGTGTAGCTCAGCTGGATAGAGCACCGGTCTTCGGAACCGGGTGTCGGGGGTTCGAATCCCTCCACGTGTACCAACTAGAACACTTTGAAGACTGTACTATAGCATCGAACGGTTTGTTCAGCTCATAGTGCAGTTTTTCTTTATCTAAACTAAGGTTCGAAAGTACAAAATTGATAAGCTGTCGTTTTTGCTGTGGTTTTGAACTTTTAAAGAGTTCGTATGCACGAGAGGATAGCTCAAGCAAGTACTGGACTGTGATGGAAAATTTTTCATCTGCATCATCGAATTGCTTTATTTTTATCTCTAAATCCTTTTTATCTTGTTTTAACGTAGTCGCTTTTTTGTCATATACATCCTGAGTAATACTATTATC
>JAGYLK010000070.1 GCA_018401175.1 Candidatus Altimarinota bacterium | reverse complement strand
GCTGCATCACGTGCGTGCTCCTCATCTGATCCATCAAGGGCAATTATTGCTGCTACTTTTCGATTTGAATGAACATATCCTGACACTACTGGTCCATCGAGGATTTCAACCTGATCGAGAATCAAATTCTCTCCAATCTCCTGCATTTTATCTGTTTTTATAGATTCAAAATATGCCTTCGCTGCTGTTGCACCTTCTGCATCAGCTTTGGCAGCAATTTCTTCTACCAAGGCAACAAATCCTTCGTTTCGAGCAACAAAGTCCGTTTCACACAAAAGTTTTACAATTGCTTTTCCCGAAATAGCAATGGCTCCCTCTCTTGTCTCTCGCTCCGCTTTTGAAGCGGCTTTCATTTCTCCTCGTTTTCGAAGCAACTCAATTGCTGCCTCCATATCTCCATTTGCCTCCTCTAAGGCATTTTTACACGCGAGCATACCGACTCCGGTTCGCTGACGCAAAGTTTTGACGTCCATTGCTGAAATAGCCATTTTTATAGAAATTAAAAATCGGAGCGAGTGTACTCACCCAAAAGCAAAAGTCAAAAAGTTCAAAAGTCAAAAAGATTAAAAGTTACTGAAAAAAGACTCTATAAAAAAAGCCTAAAATAAACTTTTAGACTTTTAGACTCAATGCTTTTTTGCTGCTAATTTTACCAATCAAATTTCTTTGCCACCATTCCAAAAAAAGGAAGTGTTGATTTTTTTCCAGCTGTTGCGCCCATCATTCCCATGATTGCTACTACTGTCCACGCAATATTAATCACAACGGAAAATTTCAATAAAGCCCCACTTGTTCCGACAAAAATCGCGAAATTGGAAATAACTGCAGAGGCAAGGAAAAACAAAAGTGTTACCGCAAGGGCTTGTTTCCCGTGATGCTGACACATCGCTGATTTTGGTTTGAGCAATAAAGGAAGGGCACAAAGAAATCCGATGTATCCCAAAACGCACAACATTTTTTCTCCTCCTGTAAGTGTCATATCTACCGCCGTATCATTTGTAGGTGTAGAAATAGTGGCGTCCGCAGCTTCTGTTACTGCTGGCTCCGATGCAACCGATGTTGTTTCTGGCATGTTGTTGGTGTGTTTATTTATTCACTACGCCAACGATTGTACCAAGTTTTGAAGAATAAAGCGAATTGAATCCACAGAGTCATCATTTCCTGGAATTGGAAAAGCTACACCATCTGGATTTGCATTACTGTCTACTAATGCAACCACCGGCACTCCAGCAACTCCTGATTCCTCAACAGTAAGACGATTTACAACAGCGTCCAATACCACAACAACACTTGGCTTCTGGCGCATCTCCCCTACTCCGTGATATAAAACTTCCAACTTATCCAACTCTTTTTTGTACTGAGAAACTTCTTTTTTCGTGTATTTATTTATTTCTCCCGTTTCAAACTGTGACTGCAAATTCAAATAGTGATCGATACGTTTTCGAATTTCTTTAAAGTTTGTCAAAAGACCGGGCATCCATTTTTGATCTACATAATAGTGATTTGTGTTTGCCACCAATTCTTGTAAAAGAAGCGCTGTTTGTGGTTTTGTACCAACAAAAAGAACTTTTTTATTCTGTAATTTTTGCGCCGTTAAGAATTTTTTTGCTTGTTCTAAACGTTCTGCTGTTTGCTCCAAATCAAAAACGTGTACTCCATTTTTTTGACTATGCAAAAAGTTTTTCATTTTTGGATTCCATCCAGAAGTGCGTCCTCCGAGATGGAGTTGTGCCTCGAAAAGGGATTTGAGATCTGCCATGTGTGGGAAAATAATAAGGAATTAGGGGTCGCTTCCCGCCGCTCTTAAATCAGAGTTCTCCCCATTGGCTTTTGGGGATCAGCTTGACGACGCGCGGAGTATAAGGACTAAAAGATGTTTGGCAAGTTTTTTTGTAAACTCACCCGCTATTACCGAACGATATTTCGAAAAAGTTCAATACACGCGACCTCTCTTCATCAAAAGACATTTTCCAAAAGAGAGGTTTCAAATGTATTTCTTTCTGAACGAAAAAATGTATTAAAGATCAAAACCCTCTCTTTAATCTAAAGGGCATTTGAAAGAAGAGAGGGTGGCGGATATTCAAATGATTAAAAACTCCTAGATTTTCCGCCGGGTGAGTTCTCGTTTTCCCAGGAAAAAATTTTCACTTCTCCTCCTTTTTAATTACACTACTCGAGACAAATGACGAGCAAATTCTCCCCCGATGACGTAAAGCATCTCGCTCAGCTTGCTAAATTAAAGCTATCAGCTGAGGAGGCGAATACATTTGCGCCACAATTAGAAAACATCGTACGGTTTTTTGAACAACTTCAGGAAGTAAATACCAAAAATGTTACTGAAACTTCACAAACAACAGGACTTGAAAACGTATGGCGCGAAGATAAAATCGACTCTTGTTCCTATGAAAAAGAGCTTCTTGCCTGTTCTCCTCACAAAAAGACAGAAGAACAAATCTGCATTCCAAAAATTTTGTAGTTATGAATCTTGCACACAAAACACTCTCTGAACTTTCAAAACTCTTCCAGAGTGGAAAAATCAGTTCTCGTGATATTGTGGAAGCATTTATTACGGAAATTGAAGCAAAAGAAAAAGAGATCAATGCTTTTGTGACAACCACGTTCGATACCGCTCGAGAAATGGCTGATGAGGCAGATGCTCGATATAAAAATAACGAATTACTCTCTCCTTTGGACGGAATGCCTCTCGTGCTCAAGGATGTTATTTGTACTACTGAGTGTAAAACGACAGCATGCTCGAATATTCTGAAAAATTTTCAATCGCCCTATGACGCAACTGTTTGGAGAAAATTAAAAGAGGCCGGAGCGGTACTTTTGGGAAAAACCAACACCGATGAATTTACTATGGGGGCGAGCACCCAAACGTCTATTTTTGGAGTCACCAAAAATCCACACGACCTTGAACGTGTCGCCGGAGGAAGTTCTGGTGGATCTGCTGCTGCCGTGGCAGCAAATTTTTGTGCTGGTGCACTCGGAACTGAGACAAATGGGTCTATCCGTCATCCGTCACATTTTTGCGGCGTCACGGGATTGAAGGTTTCATACGGTCGCGTGTCCCGATGGGGAACAATGCCCATGGCAAGCTCACTCGATGTAACCGGACCAATAGCAAAAACTGCAGAAGACTGTGCGCTTTTATTGCAAGCTATTGCCGGAAAAGACCTCAAAGACTCAACCACCACGGAAGATGATGTCCCTCCTTATACAACAAATCTTGAACGACCGATTCGCGGAATGCGCATTGGAATTCCTCGTGCCTTTTTTGAAAACGGAATCGATGCCGATGTCGCACAAGTCATGGAATCAGCTGAAGAACAACTCCGCGATCTCGGCGCAGAAATAATTGATATTGATCTTCCTCATGCAAAATATGCCGTAGCCGCTTACTATATTATTGCACCAGGAGAGATATCATCTAATCAAGCACGTTATGATGGGATTCGATTTGGAGAATGTGCGAGCAAAGAAAATTTAGAAAAAATTTATACAGAAACTCGATCTGAAGGATTTGGTGAAGAAGTAAAACGCCGAATTCTTATTGGAACTTTTGTCCTTTCTGCTGGATATTCCGATCAATATTACCGACAAGCACAACGGGTTCGCACGTTAATTCGACAAGATTTTGATACTGCGTGGAAAAATGTAGACGCCATTCTTTCCCCGGTAAGTCCTACACCAGCATTCAAGATAGGAGAAAATCTTGATGATCCAGTAAAAATGTATCTCGAGGACATGTTTCTTGCTCCTTCGTGTCTTGCTGGGCAATGCGGCATTTCTCTTCCCGGTGGAACATCTGATAACGGACTTCCTATCGGCGTACAGATCATCGGACCAGCAATGGAAGAGGCACGAATACTTCAAATAGCGCATCAAATGCAGCAGCAAGGGAATAAGTTAACAGTTTATAGTTAATAGTAAAAAATGAAAAATTACAAAGATCTCCAAGTGTGGCAAAAAGCATTTGATCTTTCTTTTTCTATTTACACAAACACGAAGCAATTGCCTAAAGAAGAAATATTTGGACTTATGTCTCAAATGCGGAGAGCGGCTGTCTCTATACCAAGCAATATTGCCGAAGGACACGGTCGAAGCACGAATAAAGAATTTTCTTATTTTCTGAAAATTAGTATTGGCTCTTGTAATGAACTCGAAACACAGGTCTTACTTTCTGAAAAATTAAAATACATTGACGAAAGAACGAGTATCACACTACAAAATGAATGCACCGAAATCGTAAAAATGCTAAACGGCCTCATAAAAAAGCTATAAACTGTAAACTAACTAAAACGATGGACTACAATCTCTACCTGTCAGACGGGCAATCGTTTCCGGGAAAATCCTTCGGCGCAGATACGGAAGCCGTCGGAGAAGTCGTTTTTACAACGGGAATGACTGGCTACCTGGAAATTCTCACCGATCCGAGTTACTTTGGACAAATTGTCGTGTTCACTTTTCCGCTGATTGGGAATTATGGTGTTCCAAAAGAAAAAAATTTCGAAGGATGTAAATTCTGTCCAGGAGTAGATCACACATTCGAATCTCAAAAAATTTGGGTTCGTGGGGTTATTATTGCGGAAGAAAGTCTGAAATATTCTCACGAAACGGCGGTAAAGAGTTTTCAAACCTGGCTCAAAGAACAA
>JAGYLK010000069.1 GCA_018401175.1 Candidatus Altimarinota bacterium | reverse complement strand
GGAACGGACGATCAGACACTCGATGAAGTATTGACCTCCGGCGCGACGACGACACAGACCATGACCGTGGGAAATATTCTCCCCGATATGACCGGCGCGACGGGAGATATCTCAACTCGAACACTCGGTTCGCCGACAGCGCGATTTTCCGACTTGTACGCCAACGAGGTCCATGTAGGGGCAAATTCATTGTACGTCAATGGAAAGAAAGTAATCCACGACAACTCCGATACGATGACGTTTAGTACGGATATCGATCAAAACGTAAAAATGTACACGTCGGGAACGGGAGGTTTGACGCTGGAGTCACAAGATACGGGGAATTTGTATCTCAAGAAATCAGGAACGAATGGAAATCTCCAAATTGAATCTTCGACCAACACAACAATTTCTGCGGTTTCTGGAATTTCTCTCACCGTGCCAAATAGTGCGCCAGCAGGAAATCACATTTACCTCACCAATAACGACACCGACGGAAAAATCTACTTGAACGCCTCAGGAATTACGTTGACCAGCACCACGCCGGTAGACGTTCAAGCAGGACTTTCGGTTACGGGAGCGGTCACGGGCGCGAGTTTCAATGGAGTGACGTTGACCAACGGGGGAAGTGGCGCGTTGACGGTGACGGGAACGGCATCTGTTTCCGGAACGAATACGGGCGACCAGGATTTGAGCGGATTTATTCCGTATACAGGAGGAACGTCAAATGTGAATCTGGGCGTTCACAATCTAACCGTCGATACAAACTCGTTGTTTGTGGACAGTGTGAATCATCGAGTGGGAGTGGGTACTCTTACGCCAACAGAGAAACTCGACGTCGTGGGAAACATCGCCGTCAGCGGAACGGTGGATGGAGTAGATGTGGCAGCGCTTTCCACCAGCGTCGGAACAAACACCACGAACATTTTAGGAAATACGACGAACATTGGAACGTTGCAAACGGGAAAAGCGGACAAAGTTTCAGGCGCGACGTCTGGAAACCTCGCCGGTCTTGATGCGAGTGGAAATCTCACGGACAGCGGTTTGAAATTGAATGACGCCGGAAGTGCGCTGACGGATATTTGGTCAGCCAGCAAGATTACCGCCGCGATTTCTTCGGGAGTGGGGGAAGTAGTGGAAGTTGATACGTTGGATACGGTAACCGATCGCGGTGCGACGACGACGAATGCGATTACGACCGGTGGTTTGACGGTGGATACGGATACGTTTCACGTCGATGCGACGAATAATCGTGTGGGTATCGGGACGACGACGCCTGGGGCGAAGTTGGATGTATATGGAACAGATAATAAAGTTAGATTGAGTTATAGCGATGTACTGTATTCTGATATATCAACGAATGCGAGTGGATGGTTGAATCTAAAACCAACGGGGGGGATTGTTCAAATAGGAGTGGGAACGGGAAATGATGATGCCCTTGCCATGTATGACGCAAGTGACAATTTTAAGGTCTCTATAAAAACGAATGGGAATTCTTACTTCAATGGAGGAAACGTCGGTATCGGGACGACGACACCGGATGACAAACTTACTATTGTCGGGGGGAATGTTCTTCTAGATTCGGCAAGAAGGTATAAGTGGTCAGCAGGGTCTTATATCGAGGGTGATGGGACAGCAGGATTGATGACATTCCGGTCTCTTGGTAATTATTATTTTAATGGAGGAAATGTCGGTATCGGGACGACGACGCCGGGGGCGAAG
>JAGYLK010000068.1 GCA_018401175.1 Candidatus Altimarinota bacterium | reverse complement strand
GATAGCTTCTGTCTGGTCTTTTACGTACTGCAAGCTGTATCCGTCTTGTTTCACTTGTTTCATTGCTTCTTCTCCCCTGTATTCAATAATATCACTTTCTTTTCCATTTACCGTTGCCAAGAATTTTTGTAAATTCATTTTTTAAAAGTTATTCCCCGAAAAGGTCGGGGTGCCTGTTTCTGATCTCATTGTATTTATTTTTTCCATGCTGTCAAATCTTTTTTATATTTCCCACGCCACCGGAAGAGAGCGACTGTGGTGCAGGAAATAAAGATAATTTCATCTTTTTGCAGCATGAACAAAATCATTCTCTCTTTTCTCCTCCGAACAATAAACTGTGTATTTCTATTACATCTACATATTCCCATCCAAGAATCTGCATTTCCATGACACAAGAGCCTAGTTTTTTGGCAACTCTTTCCCACATCATTTTTTCAAGTTTCCCCATTGCCGATTTATTTTTGTTCATTTTAAACCAAGTAATTGTCTTTCTGCTTCGCCAACAACGAGTCTTCTGTCAGATCCTACTTTTATGCAGTATTTATTTATTTCTTTGACGAATGCGTCTACTGCTTCGGATAAAGTTTTCGTATCGACTTCGCTTGTTTTTTGTCCACCAAGAAAGAGTTGGCGAAATGATTCTTTCACTAACTCTGGCGAAGGCGTGAGTTCCGTATTTCCCCAGTTAACCGTGAAATTCGTTTCATCGAATATCTCGTACACTTCAACGAAAATCGGATGGATTGTTCGGTTCTGGCGTGGTGTGCGCTTTGGTTTTCGGATTTCGATCTCCCATTTTGATTTCGGGAGATTCCGTCCCGCGTCCTCTACTTCGTTCCAGTGACTCAAATTGAATCCATCCGTTTTGTCGAAAGGGAATCGACTCCATGGTCGAGCTCAAGCAATTTCTGGCCGGATAATCTTTTGACCGCGTAGGATGGGTAGAGCGCAGCGAAACCCATCCTCCAGACCGCAACGTCTCCGGACTGTCGTTCTGTTCCGTGACGGCGGCGCGGGGAGGATGGGTTTCGCTCTC
>JAGYLK010000067.1 GCA_018401175.1 Candidatus Altimarinota bacterium | reverse complement strand
TGGAGTAAAAGACGCGCCATTACTCGCATTCGATAATTCCCAAGTATTCTTTTATCCAGAGACAGATCTGGACGGAGACGGAAAATCAGAAATCGTCGTAGCCGATCACGACTATGGAGTCGAAATCATCAAATGGAACGGTTCAGCCTATGTGTCGGTATTCCGACAAGCATGGGATATGGGAACCTATCCCTCACTGGCAATAGCAGACGTAGATGGAAATGGAATACCAAATTTATTGGTCTCGTTTTACTCTAATGGATATGTTTGGTCTTTTGAATATAACTCTACCAGCGGACAATATGAAAATGTAATGGGAGGCAGTACACCTATAGTGGATATGGACGGATCTTCATACAATATTTCAGTGGGAGATTTTGACATGGATGGAGTGAACGAAATATTTAATCCGGGGTATAATTCAAATCGTTCATATGTGTATGGATGGAATGGTTCATCTTTTGCCAAGGAAGCAGATCTGGATGTGGAAAATCCTTCGTATTGGAATTCGGGAGAGGATTATACGGTTTATGATGAACAAGTGTATTATCAAATGATGGGTGCTGTGGGAGACATCGATGGAGACGGAGTCCTCGAAATGTCCGGACAAAGATATGCTTCTTCCGGAAATAGAAACCTCTGGCAATACGGAGGAAATGGGACGTATGAGCATCAGAGCTATAATAATTCAGGACATAATTATTGGGGAGCAACAATGCTGGATGTGGATATGGATGGATATCCAGAACTTATTACAGACACGAGCGCAGGAATTCCTTTGATCTATGAATATGATGGAGAGACGGGTGTCTGGACAAGCACCCAAGGGAACGTCGATATTGGACATCAGTATCAAGGGGCAGGAGGTATTGCTGATTGGGATGGAGATGGAATTGATGAGTTTGTAATAGGAGAATATTCGGGGCGAGCGCATGTCTTTCAGATAAATCCCACAACAGGAGCATACGAACGCGAATGGTATAGTTCGGATAATGGTTCGTATGGACTGACAGCGGCGTTTGGGGATACGGATGATGATGGGGTGATAGAAGTAATTTATGCGTATCACAACACGATTAAATTTTATGATCCTACAAGTGGTCCAACAAATGCTCTCCCAGAGGCAACCTATACGGGGAATTCCTATTTTAATTATTACTATTCGGATGGGATGCTTATCACGGGGCAGCCAGATCCTCAGGCGCATGGCGTCGGTGCACCAAAAGTCACGTGGGACAAAGCCGAGACCATGATGCCCGAGTCCTTTATTACCAATACGGGACCGGAGTCCTTTGCCCTTGACTATGATGTTACCGTTGAGAAAAATACGGGTTCATGGACGACCGTGAGTACCGTGGTAGCAGATGCGACAGCTTCGTTAGCTGCTGCAGCGACAGAAGAATTGCAATCAGTGTGGAATACAGCAGGAGGATGGAATACGGGTGTTTCGACCGATGGGGACTATCGAGTACGAGTCCGTATGAAGGATGCACAAGGAACAACACTTGTCGATGAAAATGATGGAAGTCCGTTAGAAAGCTCGTATGAATTCACGATTGACACTGCTGCACCGACGGTTTCATTCAACACACCGGCCTCGAATGGAACGGTTATCGTTGATCCGGTGTTGTCGGAAGAAAATACCTATGAATATACATGGAAAGTAAATACAAATGAGTTAGCGATTTGTCGTTACGCGCCTGTCGCGAGTGAACCATGGGCAGATATGGTGCCGATGGAACAGGATTACAAAACGGTTCATTATCATCGATTACAGCTTGTTGATGAGTCTTCTTATAATTTTTACATTAAATGTCGCGATACGCTCGGAAATGAGTCTTCAGAGTTTACGCTCAACTTCACAACCGAATGGAATAATAGACCTACTTCTGGTCCAGCTGCGATTTCCATAATGATGTTTGATGATACACAAACAGTAACCTTGTCTGGAACGTGTTATGACATGGATACGACGAATGCCACAAATGATGGGCTAAAAGAGTGTCAATTCCAGGGAACGCAAAATGGAGTAACTCGCAATGGAACTGATTGGAAAGCGTGTACAGGGACAAGTTGTACGTGTAGTTGTACAGTAACAGCTGCAGGAGTAGGAAGTGAAGGATGTCCGGATTTTGCGGCAGATGGAGATTGGAGTTATCGAGTAGTGTGTAGAGATCAAGGAAATTATACAGATGCCAGTTCTTATTCAGATAGTGCCGTACGAGCGAGTGTTTCTTGGGCAACAGCATCGCAATTTGGATCAATTGTACTCAATCCGGGAGAGACAACAGATATTGATTATTCAAAAACAGTAACAGTAGATAATTCAAATGGAACGCTCCGAGGAGGTGGGTGGTCAAAAAATTACACAGAAACGCTTTCAGCGGGAGTTGATGAGTGGTCTGTATATGAGGGGACAACCTGTTCGGGAGACGTTGTTCAGAGAGATCCGTTTGTCGCCATCATTGACTATGATGGAACTATTTGGACATCGGATATATATGGTGATGGAGCATTCGGGGAACTGGAAGCAAAAGGAGATCTCTTTGTGGGATCAGCAGATTCCTATGATGGAAAAGTTGCAGATTTTAATAATGATGGGTATTTTGATATTTTATCCGGAGGAGATTC
>JAGYLK010000066.1 GCA_018401175.1 Candidatus Altimarinota bacterium | reverse complement strand
TTTTTTTCGTGCTATACTTTTTGGGTGAGTTTTGGGATAGGAAAAATCCCGCAATGCGGGATGAAGGAAATATTCAATTTCGCTCACTCAATTTAATTTCTCTTCATGAATAAATCTACTCGTTCCGTTCTCGAATTTATTACTCAAAATGTACATTCTCCAGAGGAATTTGACGCTTTTTTTCAGGATTTTTTGACCCCAAAAGAATATCCAGATTTGCTTGATAGGGTTCGTATTTGTCAAGAACTTTCTACAGGAGCAACGGTTTTACAGGTATGTAAAAAATTAAATGTGGCTTCGGCGACAGTTGTTCGTGGAAATAGAGTGCTTAAATATGGTTCGCCGTTTATAAAAAAACTATTTCTTGGGAAAAAAGTTTGACAAAAATTGAGTTCGGAATACAAATCAATTAGAATTGATATCAATTAAAATTGATGAATAAAGAATGTTCGTGCTCATCTCATTCATGTGGAGAATCGGAGAAAGTTTTTTCCTCTCTTCTGTCATTTTTGCAAGTAATGAGTGATCCAACGCGATTACGAATTTTATGCTTGCTGCGAAATGAGGAATTGTGTGTTTGTGAAATTTTGAAATCATTGGAATTGCCACAAAACTTAGTATCACATCATCTGCGAGTATTGCGTGAGGCCGGATTGATTAATGGGACGCGTGACGGGAAATTCATGAGATATTCTTCACTTTCTCTGAATCTGCAAAAAAAATTAAAAGAAATAAGCTCTGTCTTTGTAACCAAATAAAAAATGTTTGAATTGTTTGGAAATTGGTTGGCGGTGGATATGCTTTCTCTCTCTGGGAAATGGGCGGCGATGGTTGAATTTTTTGTAGCAGATACGGTGAAAATTTTTCTGCTTCTTTTTGTTATTACGCATTTTATGGGACTTTTGCGCGCCTATTTACCAACAGCAAAAGTTCAGAGTTTTCTCAATTCTCGAAAATGGTATGGACTCGATCACTTAATTGCAGCGGGATTTGGGGCGGTTACGCCTTTTTGTTCTTGCTCTAGTTTAGCGCTTTTTGTTGGATTTGTTCAGGCGCGTATTCGATTGGGCGTGACGCTTTCTTTCCTGATAACTTCTCCACTCGTGAATGAAGTGGCGTTGGCTATTTTTTGGGCAACATTTGGGTGGAAAATTACGCTCGCCTATCTTTTGGCGGGGCTTATGATTGGTGTTTTGGGAGGAATTATTCTTGGGAAATTTGTGCCGGAAACATGGATTGAGGAAGTATTTCGCAGTCTTCCAGAACAACATCACGGATGGCGTCGTCCTTCTTTTTCTACCGCATGGAAACAGGCACACAAGGAAGGTGTAAAAATTTTCCGTTCCTTGTCTGGCTGGATAGTTTTGGGAGTTGGGCTCGGAGCGGTTATGCATGGATGGTTGCCACAACAATTTTTTTCTGAGAAATTAAAATTTAATCGTTGGTGGGCGGTTCCATTGGCAGTTGTGTTGGCTGTTCCGCTCTATTTAAACGCGTCTGCGGCAGTTCCTATTGCAGAATCTCTTGTAGAAAAAGGTATGCCGTTGGGGACCGCGTTGGCGATGATGATGGCGACGGTGGGATTGAGTTTTCCTGAGGCGATGATTTTGCGTCGCATTATGAAACCAAAATTATTAGGGACGTTTTTCGCCACGGTTACGATCGGAATCATTTTGATTGGGTGGGGGTTTAATATTTGGTTGTAGCGGTTTTTAATCAAATATTTGACAAAATGATTATTTGTTTTAAAATTAACTCATAAATTCTGACCACAAAATAATGTCTGATCTAAATAAGGCTCCGTTTGTTCAAGAGGAACAGGAAAATGTGCTTCCATTGAAATGTATCCAAAAAATTATTTTCGAAGAAGAAAATTTTGATGTAGAAGTTACGAACAGGGGGCTGAAGGTTTCTTTGAAGGGCACTGATTTTGTGTTTTATATAAAAGGAAATAGTGATGCGAACACTTTTGACTTTTCGAATGAAGCAGGGGGAACGCTTGCTTATAATGCCGCAATAAAGCTCTTTCAGGATCAGATTGGTGATGAAGAAGGGGAAATTATAATTCGTTACAATAAAGAAAACGACTCAATTGTGTTTGGGAATGAAGAACTTTTTGATGTGCCCCAGTTTCAAAATAGCTTAAAAGAGAGAGTGATCATGGATAACTTTTTGGAAAAACAAGAACAAATAAGGGCAGAGATAGAGGCTCAATTTGCACATTTTCCTTTTGTAATACATTTGGCAACGGATAGAAATGGAACCATTTCGCATCAAAAATTACGATCTATGGGAATACCTGTTCCAGATAAGCATAAGTAGTAGAGAGGGTTTTGAATCCGCGGATCGTTCATCTACGGCATCGATGCAGGGTTTTGGGACATCGTCCTAGAGTGTATGTAGTTGCAATTTCCTTCAAAATCATGACAATCGCAGCGATGGTCATCGATAATCGCCGAGCCCGTTTTGACTATGAACTGCAGGATACATTTACTGCAGGAATGGTTTTGGAGGGCTGGGAAGTGAAGTCTCTGCGCGCGGGACATGCCAATTTGCGTGCGGCGTGGGTTTCTCTTCGCGATGGAGAAGCATGGTTGGAGAAATGTACAATTGCGCGTTGGAAATTTTCCAGTGAAGAACAGCCAGAAGATCGTTCTCGCAAGTTATTATTGACCAAAAAAGAACTTCGAAAGCTTGAAGTTTCGTGTAATGAAAAGGGGACAACTATTACGCCATTGAAAATATTTTCGGACAAGGGACATTTGAAATGTGAAATAGCACTTGTTCGTGGAAGAAAAAAGCACGAAAAACGGCAGGTTTTGAAAGAGCGATCGGAAAAGAAGCGAGCAGATAAGGTGTTGAAGGATTTTAATGCGCGGTAGGTATCACCCCTAGGAATTCAAATAATTTTTGTCCCCTCTTAGTCTAAAAGGGGAATTAAAGGGGTGATATACTTTATTGCGAATTTTTGTATCATGATTTATTCTTCCCCCGATGAAATGTGCTGCGTGTGGTTACGAAAATTCAAAAGTGATTGATTCACGGACTACCGATGAAGGGCGATCGATTCGTCGTCGTCGGGAATGTGAAAAATGTGCGTTTCGGTTTACGACATTTGAGCGTTCACAATCCGCCAATTTGCTTGTTGAAAAACGAGATGGAACAGCTGAGCCATATGATCGAGAGAAGTTAGAAAAAGGAATTCTTATCGCCTGTGGGAAACGTCCTGTTTCCATGACGGCCATTCGGGAGCAGCTTTCTCAGTTGGAAGAAAAATGGGGAAAAGAACAAATTGTTCGGGCGGATAAAATCGGGGAAGATGTGATAGAAATGTTGCTGCATATTGATCATGTGGCGTTTATTCGATTTGCATCTGTGTATCGAGAGATTAGCGATGTAGATACGTTCAAAAAAGAATTCAAAAATTGGATTGCTGGACGAAATAGTCCGGGACAAAAAAGTTAATAGTTGGAAGATTTCCTTATAGGGATTTGCCGTAGGAGGTTAGAGGATTTTCATAAAAGTTATATCTCCATTCTTATTTTTTATTGCAAATTTGTATCAAAATTGGCAGACTATCAAAGAATTTTTTACTTTTTTATACAATGACAGATCTTATTTTGATCGGGAAACAAGGTTGTGGGAAAGGAACTCAAGCCAAAATTTTGGCAGAAAAGTTTGGATTTGAAATTTTTGAAACGGGTGGGGCATTGCGTTCGATTGCCAAAGAGGATTCAGATCTCGGTCGAGAAGTTTTAGCAATCACTACGCGTGGGGATCTCGTTCCAAATGAAGTAGTGATGAAAATCGTGTCGGATTTTCTTTCAAAAATAAATGCCGTTTCCCCGGTGATTTTTGATGGAATTCCTCGTTCTGAAGAACAAAGGATTTCCTTGGAAAAACTTTTGGAGGAAAAGGGCCGCGAATTTCGTGCACTTGAAGTCCGATTGTCAGACAAAGAAGCGTTGGAAAGGCTTTCAATGAGAGCAAAATGTGAGGATTGTGGAGCAAATTTTGGGTCAAAAGAAGATGTTTGTCCCAAATGTGAAAGCACGAATATTTCGCGTCGTGCAGATGATACGCCTGAGGCAATTACAAAACGGCTTGAAAACTTTAAGAAATTCACAGCACCGCTTTTGTCTGTGTGGGAAGCACAAGGGAAGCTCGTCTCTGTTGATGGAGAGCAGGATATTGAGGTAGTGACGCAAGAGATATTGGAGAAATTGGGATTATAGGAGAGTGAATAGTTAACAGTTAACAGTTAACAGTTTATAGTTTAAAAATGTAATGCAAGAACGATTTGATGCAGTTTTATGGGATTTTGACGGAGTGATTGTTGATTCTGAACGATTATGGTTGGAGGCAGCACCACTTTTTTATGAAACACAAGTGGGAACGAGGATTTCTCATGAACAACAAGAAAAATTTGTAGGCGGAAGTTTACGCAATGCGTGGGCAATTTTGTCTCAAGAATATGGATTGGAGTCGGATTTTTCTCAATTTGAAAAAGA
>JAGYLK010000065.1 GCA_018401175.1 Candidatus Altimarinota bacterium | reverse complement strand
TATAGGGAGTTCCTTTGATTTGGCAAATGAGGAAGGTGCCGGGGTTGTGTTTTTCTCAAAAAAATACACAAAGAAAAAGCCCCTCCCGCGGTGCGAGAGAGGCTTGATCTGGCTTTTAACCTCCTGAATTAAAAGCTTATTTTCGGTTTGTAAAACTAGTTGAAGTCAACGATGAATACGTCAAATCCAGTAGAGTTGAAGTCTCGGTGAGCGTTGTCAGCAGCAGTATTAGCAGCTTCAGCAGCTTCAGCACGAGCTTGCTCTGCAGCAATAGCAGCAGCGTTTGCGGCTTCAGCAGCAGTAGCACGAGTAGTTTCAGCGTTCAAAGCAGATTGCAATGCAGCTTCAACAGCTTCGGCACGTTCTTGCTCCGTAACGATTCCTGCAGCATTTACTGCCTCAGCAGCCATTGCACGAACTTGTTCAGCAGTAATGGCATCTGAGTTTTCGAGTTCTGCAGCAAGTGCACGAGATCGCTCCGTGTTCAAAGCAGTAGTCAAAGCAGCTTCAGCAGCTTCTGCACGGTTTTTCTCTGTAATAATTCCAGCAGCGTTTACTGAAATATTTGAGTTGTTGGTAGCAATATTAGCAGCATTTGTTGCAATATTTGTTGTATTTACCGCAACCTGAGCCAATCGGCTATCGTTTGATTGAACCGCTTTCAAAGCAGCAATCTCACCGTCAGTAGCAAATTGAACGATCCCTTTGTTTGATGTGTCTCCATCCTGGAAGAAGTCAGCACCAGTTTTTACCCACTCCGTTCCATTGTATGTGTAAATTTCACCAATAGAAGTAATGTAAGCGGTGTCACCTTCTACAGGGTTTGGATATGTAGTGGTCAAGTCAGCTACATTTGTAACTGGAGATTTCCAGCTCAATCCCTGGATAGCATTACTCAAGTTTGTATTAACTTCATCAATAGCAGATCCAAGTGTTGTTGCAGCAAGTCCTGTTCCTGAAGCAAATCCAGCGTTTGCACCATTATCTTTGATAGATTTCAATACTGATCCAGCTGTATTTACATCACCATTCAATGTGGAAAGTTCTCCGTCATTAGACTGAATAGCAGCCAAGTTTGCAGCAGTATTTAATTCGGTTGAAGTCATACGTGTCTCTAATGCAGCTTCAGCAGCAAGAGCACGAGTAGCTTCGCTCGTAATAGCACTGTTCAGTGCGGTTTCAGCAGCAAGAGCACGGGTGACTTCGTCATTCAAGTCGGAAGTCAAAACAGCCTCGGCAGCAAGAGCACGAGTAGCTTCACTTGTGATAGCACTGTTCAATGCAGCCTCAGCGGCAAGAGCACGAAGATTTTCATCGCTCAAGTCAGAAGTCAAAACAGCTTCCGCAGCAGCAGCACGAGCAGATTCACTTGTGATAGCCGTGTTCAAAATGGTTTCAGCAGCAAGAGCACGAGCAACTTCGTCGCTCAGGTCTGAAGCCAAAACAGCTTCAGCAGCAGCGGCACGAGCGGATTCAGCACTCAAGTTTGTGGTGAGGGTGGACTCAGCAGCAGCGGCACGAGCAGCCTCAGCAGAAATAGCAGCAGTATTTGCATTGATATCAGCTTCTGCTGTGTCGAGTCGTCCTTCGGCAGCAGCAACTGAATTATCAAGATCGCCACCAGTTTTCAACCAAGTTGCACCATCGTAGGTGTAGATTCGAGATGTTGATTTTACAAAGACGATGTCTCCGTTTTCAACGTCAGTAAGAGCATTCAACGCAGCTACATCAGCAACTGGGTCGAGCCAACTGTCGTCTGTCATCAACGTACGATCCAATTTCCCCGTAACCGGATCAAGGAATGGGATGTCTCCAGCCTCGAATCCGAGTTTTCGTCCATCCAAACGAGCAGCATTCTGTGCGTACACAGAGCTTGAGATTGACTTACGATCTACAGAGTCGTTTGCAGGCATTGTATCCAGTAAGAAGTATTTTGTGTCCGGTTGTCCCAGGGGTTTTACCTCAGCTTGCAAGTATTGGTGTAAGTTGGAATCAAACACAGTTGGCAACGATGCAACAGATCCAACATTTGCAATAAAGAAACCCTGTGCATCAGTTGTTACGGTCTGTACTTCCTGCCACGGTGCTCCTACGAGAGACCCAGCATTTCGGTCTACTCCGTCCTGGAAGTCGGCACCTGCCCACAACGAGAAACGCATTTCAAAGTTTATATTTGCTGCTGGAGTAGTTGGTCCAGTCAACAATCGTCCTTGAAAAGAAAGAGTATTTGCCACGGCAGCTTCACTAGTTGCCAGAGGCATGATAGATAACGCGAGAGCAGCCAATGCCATAGAGGCAGGCGCTACGCGTCGTAGTCGTTTTAAAATAGAATTCATGTTTGTTTTTTTAGTATATTATTTTGTGGAATATTTTTTTTGAGGTTCTTCTTCCCGAGGATATGAACCTTTGTGTGATGACTTCTTCCTCAGATCATCCATAGCCAGTATTGTATTGTTCCATGTTTAGGAGGTTAAAAACTTAATAAGTTCGGAAGGCTACAAATGCGTAGTCCGGTTTCCCCGTACCAAAAAGGTATGGTTTCAACGTATCCGAAAGACCACTGAATTGAGATTCATGGTTTACGATTGTTTTGATGGGAGTGTTGAAGTCTTCTTTTGAAACTTCAGAAATAGCGAGAAGACTTGTCAGGTCGTCAGAATCTTGCACTTTGAGCGAGAGGCGATAATAGGTATTGGGTTTCCATGTCTCAACCTGTTCGAAGATTTCATACCAAGATGTTCCGTTCTCGTTTTGTCCATAAAAGAGATTGGAATCTTCTCGTAAGTACATGTAGAGTCCGATTTCAGTGTGTTCGACATCTTTTCCAAGAGATTTGTATGGAGGAGGTGTTTCTCCGTCCATTAATCCAAGGAGAATTTGTCCATTCATATTTCCAGTATAGAAAACCGCTTCATATGTCTTGTTTTGATAACGGTCGAATACGAAGTCAGGAAAAGCAATGGAACTATTGGATCGTTTTTTTGACGATTTTATTTTGAGTCCATATGTGGAATCTTGTTCCCAAAGAGTATCTTTTCCTGTCTGAATCGTAATACTTTGGGTATCAACCGTTCGGAAATCTATCCAATCGGCGATGGGAGCTTCATCTCTTCCCGGCTCTTCTTTTGGTTCAGGAAGTTGTGCTGCTGCAAAGAGGGAACGAAGTGATCCGTCTGCCATTCCGACAAAGTAGGTTGATTTATCTTTATCCCAATAAAAGAGTCCCGCTTGTGCGGTTTTATTTTGGTCAATGGCGACAATCTCATTGTGGTAATAAAATGTCTTTTGAACCGTTTTTTCTAATGTATTTGAAAGATCCTCCTGATCGGCTAATCGTTTCCATTCATTTCCGTCAAAGGCAGCGAGCTTCTTTTCATCTACGATGAATTGAACATCTCCGAGAGAAGAATCTTCAGCATTTTTCAGTCGATCTCCAGCGACAAGAACCTTTTTCCAAGAAGAGTTTTGGTTTTCCAATTTCATATCGGCAATTTCTTCTTGCGTTACAAAAGTTTCCTTGGTGATATCCTTCACACTTTGTTCGACCAACTCAGGGAGAGCTGATACTTTTTCATGCAAAACGTTTTCTCGATGTTGTAATACTTTTACGTCACGTTCGAGTTTTTGAGTTCGAGAACTGAGGTTTGTAACGAGAGAAACAGTTTCATCGTTATTGTCGCCCAAAGCGGTATTCCATTTCTGTTCCCATTCTTGACCCATTTCCGTAACATCACGACGAAGATTTTTGATATCTTCGGTGTTTTCTTGTGTGTGGTCGTTTATCGCTAGTATATCATCTTGAAGAGAAGTAAGTTTTGTTCGAATGCTTACGGGCATAACGGAATCAGAGAGTTCGCCATATTGATTTAATACCGGAACATTTCCTGGATTATTTCCAACCGCAACGGTTGTTCCCGTAATTTCATCGATAATAATGGGATCGTTGTTGTTTGTTTCTTTTTCCTTAAACGGAAGAGAGGCAAGGGTTATCCGATCAATATGTCCGTGGAAGGGAAGTGGGTCGAGGAGTTGAAATTCCACCTGACCCTTTTGTCGTACTTCAAGTTGTAAATATTCATATGTTTCAAAAGAAAAAGGATTTGGTAATCCGAGCTCGCTTCCAATGTGAAGCTCAAATTTTCCATCCTTCATAATTTGCACGCCATGATATTCTTTCCACAGAGCTTCGGTTTCGGTTTTTTTATTTAAGAGTGCCACATCTTCTTCTGGGGCATCGGCATCTTTCCAGAGCGTTGCTCGGATTTCATATGATCCGGGAATAGCTTGTAATTCTTTGTTCACGACTCGTCCTCGGGTAATAAAATACTCAGGTGTTGACGCCGCTCCGACAGATCCGGAGAGAAAGAAAAACAGAAGAGGAAGAAAGAAAATTCGCTTCATTTGAGAAGAGAAAAGAGGGTGAGCTGCCGAACTTTATTTCGTCGAAAAATACTCAGTTTTTCTCGAAATAAAAGAGCGATAATGAGCCCAATGATTCCGGTGAAAAAGAGTATCTTCCCAGTAATAATTAATGTATTGAGAATTATTTTTCGTATTACATTCAATTTGTATTCCGCAATATCTTCATCCATTCCCTCCCACGAGAGAAGGTGTGTTTTTTGTATGGGAAAAGGATCGGATGATATGAGGATAGATTGTGTAGATCCCTTGAATAGTTGTGCTTTTGATGCGCGTGGAGCAGATGATTTTACGGCTTGTACGGCAGGAGTAGATGAGTTTTTGTTTTGAGAAAGGGGTTCTTTATACGGAGTTACCAAGTCATCGCGTCCTGCCGCGGCAATTAAGACATGATCTACGATTTCAATGGGATTTATAAGATTGTCCTCGCTGGCGTCCTCTTGCTGCTCCGCAATAAGTATATGATCTGACATTTTAAGATCATTTTCGCCCTCAAAAATACGAGCTGCATATTGAGAAGCAGTTGTTGAGTTTTCTTTTTCCTGAGCAAGCATTGCTTGTCGTTCCATGGTCACAAGTGTAGAACGGTTCTGGAGGGCATAATTTGCTGTTCCAAGTCGTCCACCACCGCTACTTCCGGAATTTCCCCCAGAGGCAACGACGGTTGGTTCTGGAGTTGGTTCTTCTATTCCCAGTGCAGCCCCTACATTCCAGGAGAGAACTTCTTCTTCCACCGGAATAGCTGCCGTATTTTCACTGTTAGTCGGAGACCAAAGATCTACGACCCATGATTTCGTTTCTTCATCCCCATCAAAAATCTGCGCAAAAACAGAACCAGTAAAAAGAAGAGAAAGCCCAATGATGAGGCACAAAATTTTCTTTCCATTTGTGAGAGACAACATTTTTGCTTCGGTGAGAAAAATTCAGTTTGATACAGGCGTATCTCGATATTTTACTCCATCTTGAACAAAAAATCAACTCAGTTTTTATTAAAATGTTTGTGAAATGGGGGGAAATATTTTACAAGGGTAAAGGAATAATTTTTTAGAGTATGAATTTTCAAAAAACAGCTTGCGGCGTTCTGTCATTCTTTCTTGTTGTGCCATCGGCATTCGCCGCAGAGATCGTAGATATGCCAAAAGATGTCGTCCCACAGGACACAGCATACGAGGCGATCGTTGATTTTATGAGTGAAGGAATTTTCACAGGCGTGAACGGAGAAGCGAATTTGGATAATGTTATTTCCAAACAACATGCCGCTTTATTTCTCGCAAAAGTGCGAGGCGTAAAAAATCCTACATTTGCCGATGTTGCAGCGCTGAAGATTCTCTCCGTCGAGCCAAAATCAGATGAATTGTTGAATTACGCAACATGGACAAAGATGTTATGTAATGGATTTAATGTGCCGAATTGTGAATCGCCAGATCCGGCGGGATGGTTTGTCCCTGGAATGGTTATTGCCACGAGTGTTAACGCGATTGAGGATGTAAAACCATTTGATTTCGTGTCTCGTCGAGATGTATTTCGGATGGCGCATATGTATCGGAGCATATTTTTTTCCAAGACAATGGATGAGATGATGGACGATCAGGAATTAAATCTCATGCGTTTGAGAGATATGATGTTGGACGTTACTATCAAAAACACAGAGATAGAACAGTTATTGTGGAAAAATATTATTGAAGCAGAAAAAATAACAGATAATATGAGGGTAGAATCCATTCGTCATTTGAATATGGCGCTGTTAGTTTTACTTCAGAAACGGGAAACCCCAACAAATTCGTTGTTACAAGCTCGGGCGCAATTTTTCCTCGACAAAGCAGTTCAAGTGTTGCCGGATGTAGCGGGGTTTGCTGGTGATTTACAAAAAATCGCAGAGAAGTAGAGGGGCGATTTGATATCAAACAGAAAAAACCCCGAGTATTCGGGGTTTTCTTTTGACTGAATGTGTGTTTCTTATCGTCCGAGAGAACTCAAGAGATCGCGTCGATGTTCTTCTTCGTCAATAAGAATTTGCTCCAATTGGCGACGATATCCGTATTCTCCGAGTTCTTCAGCTTGTTTTATCAAGGCTTTATAAATTTTGATAGCCAGTTCTTCGCCAGCCAAATCTTGTTCGAGCATCGTTTTGGCATCTTCTGAAATATCTCGTTTTTCTACATCAATACTGGGTGTTCCTCCAAGATCAGAAATAATAGTGGAAACAATTACAGCGTGCGCCATTTCTTCATTTGAATGAACTACTAATTCCGTAGCGATAGCAGCATATTCTGGACCGGTAATTACTGCTGCGTGTTGTACATATTGTACGGCTGCGGCGTATTCCCATTCGAGAGCCTTGTTGAGGGCGATGATAAATTTTTGTTTTGTGTCCATAATCAAGAGAGGTTAAGAAGAATACATTTATCCTACTCGGCTTCTGGTATATCGCAAATCTTCTGTCTTGAAGAAAGGAAAACTTGATTTTTTTTTGTAGGAAAATAGAATCCCTCCGTTCTTGGGGCGTCGTCCCGCGTTGCGGGATAAGGCACTTTGTAACGAAGTATCGTAGAATTAGTGGGGGTAATTCACAGGGAGCAAGCTATTTCAAATAACGAGAGGGAGGCAATGAGTGAAGATCACTTTTGCATCACTGGGGTGTCGCCAAGCGGTAAGGCACTGGTTTCTGATACCAGCATTCCGGGGTTCGAATCCCTGCACCCCAGCCA
>JAGYLK010000064.1 GCA_018401175.1 Candidatus Altimarinota bacterium | reverse complement strand
CCCTCCACGCCGCTCTTCCGATCTCCGGTGGCTTCCTGCAAGTCAAGCAGGCGCTCTAGCCAGCTGAGCTAATCGCCCATAATTCAGTTGTTCAGCGGGAAAGATTGTGTCAATTTTATTGCACGATGTCAAAATTTTTCGTTGCAACAGATGCCTCATAAATACGAATTCCAAAACTATTAACTATTAACTGTCAACTATTAACTAATTCTAAAAGTTGACACCGCTTGGAAAATCCGTATATTCCGCGCGAAAATAACTCACTTAGAGGCACATGCCAATTATCAAATCCGCTATCAAACGAGTTCGACAAACTGAACGTCGTACTGCACGAAACGTAATCCGAAAACGTTTTTTGAAAGGAACACTCAAAGAATTTATTACACTTATTGGAGAGAAGAAATTCACGGAAGCAACAAAATTACTTCCTGCGGTACAAAAAACAATTGATTTGGCTGTAAAAAACAATTTATGGCACGCACATAAGGGTGCTCGAATTAAATCTCAGTACGCAAAAATGTTGCCATCCACCTCCGCTAAAGTTTCGGCGGACAAGAATACAACAGCTAAAGCCGCAGCTGAGAAGAAACCTGCTGAAGAAAAATAGTTTTGTTTCTTATTTAAAATCTTAAAATCCTGCTCCGGCCGGATTTTTTTATTATCGAATCAGAGTCCGGGCTCGAAAAATTCATTTACAAGACGATCCCGGACTCAAGTTTTTCAACTCGCCAATCAACAAAACTACTACTCCCGCAGTCACCAGCACATCCGCAATATTGAAAATTGGAAAACTCCAAAACGATAAAAAATCTGTCACCCGCCCAAAGAAAATCCGATCAATCGCATTTCCCACAGCACCAGAAGCAAGGAGAACGGCTGTCCATTGTTCAAAGCGTGTTCGCTTTTTATTCACGCTCCAAAATACGAGAAATCCGGAAACGGCAATCGCCAATCCGATTAAAATCAATTGTGGTGCAGGAAGACTAAACGCAAATCCGGTATTGAATGCGAGATGAAGTTTTGCTCCGGGGAATAAGTCAAACGTCTTCTCTGCCAATTCCAATCGCGCCACGTACTTTGTGATTTGGTCGAGGAGAATAAAAACGGGAGCAAGGAACCAGAGTTTCATTTTTTCTTAATACAAATACATTCGCTTATTCGCATTATGCTCATCCAACGTTCGCCCAAAATGCACCTGCCCCTTATTATCATGCAAATAATAATAATACTCTGTAGGAATTGGGTTAACCGCTGCTTTTAAAGAATCTAAACCCGGATTTGAAATAGCCGTTGGAGGCAACCCCAATTTTCGACGCGTATTATAAGGGGAATCTGAATTAAAATCTTCGGTATACAATGGACGTTTCCACTCATTCAACTCATACCGAGTCGTCGCATCAATTCCTAAATGAATTCGTTCATCGAGACGTTTCCAGATCACATCCGCAATTTCTTGTTTTTCCTCCAAATTATCGCCAAACGCCTCGCGTTCAATCATTGAGGCAACAATCACCGTTTCATTGAGTGTGCGACCGGATTCCTGAATTTTCCCCATTAGTGGTTTCATCTGTTGCTGAAAGGTATTATACAATCGTTGAATAAATTTTTTACTCGTAAAAGTTTTTGGATTTTCAAAATACGTACTCGGGAATAAATATCCCTCAAGAGAAGAAACGCGAAACCCCAGATCACAAAAATTCGTACATTCAATGAATTCTCCTGGCTCGGTGAGCAGTTTTTTTGCTAATAATGCATCTATCTGCGCAATCGTACTCCCTTCTGGAATCGTAATACGCACTTCTTCACTCTTTCCGTGTTGAAGCACTTCGGCTATTTCTGAAAAAGTAAGATTCCGCTGAATTATATATTCCCCTGCTTGTAATTTTGAAGCTAATTTTTTCCAGCGGATAAACCACTGAAATGACCATCCATCACGCACCAACTCGCGATCTTCAAGCATATCTGAAATGGTTGATAAAGAAGCTCCAACCGGAATTTCAATCGAAACGCGCGATTCTGAATCAGAATTCGGACGTGACCACGACAACATTAGACGTGCTGAAACAAACAATGCAGAAAGTATAACGAGAAGAAAGAGGATTTTTTTCATGGAGCAGAGAATTCAAAACTATTACCTGTGAACTATTGACTATCAACTATCTACTGTCCAAACCCCGGCATTCCACCCATAACGGCTTTCATTTTTTCAGCAGCGACTTGCTGTGATTTTTTCATTGCCCGATTTGATGCGTCCAAAATAGCCTTTTCTAGTTTCTTTGAATTCGATAAAACCGCCTCATCCGCAAATTCTACCGAAAGCACTTCCTGCTCACAATTTACGGTTACTTTTACTCCATCAGATTCAGCAAAAACGTGAATTTTCCCTAACTCTTTTTTAATTTTTTTCGCCTCTTTTTGAAGCTTATACATGTCACCCATTTGACCCAGCATTCCCATTTTATAGAAAGTTAATAAATCTTCCCGAGTGTACCGAGAAAAAAAAATTTGCCAAGACAAGAAAGTTTTTCTCTTCCTGCGATAAAAGGAAATAGTATCCTCCTAAAATAACAGGTGTTGC
>JAGYLK010000063.1 GCA_018401175.1 Candidatus Altimarinota bacterium | reverse complement strand
ACAGATGGATCATTACTGTTTTCGCTTGAAGATTGTGAGGAGTTTGCAAAGACAAACGTGTCCGATTTTTTGAAAAATCATGAATATGCGCAAACAAAGGTACGAGAAAAAATAGAAGCATTGAGAATAAGATATGAATTTGAAAAAAAACTGTGGCATTATCAACATGATCTAGAGCGGAGGATGGCGCTTTCCTCCATTTGGAATGATGGAGATGGAGGAGTGGAGAATCCTGAAGAAGACAAAAAATTGACGCCGAAGAAGAGAACTTCTCCTGTGGATTTGGTGATGTTGTGGAATGAAATAGATCGCATTTTATTTGGCATAGAAGCGGAATATCCTGAGTTTTCTTCATTTACCCCCAGTGAAGAAGAAATTTCATCTCCGTGGGCAGAAGTACCCGAAAAAGATTCGTGGCTTGATCAACGTGCGGAAAATATAAAACTCTACAGTATTCTTTTGAAAAAGTATTACTCAGACGCAAAGAAATCGATATCCGCTGGTTATGAGGAACAAGCACGAATGTTTGAGGAAGAATTAAATGTGCATTCATTAATTCCAGGACGAGCGACCACTGGAACATTTGATAGCGCTTTTACGGGGAGTCCACTTCCGGTAAGTGCCGGAATGAATTTCAATACGGTCGAGAGCGTTCCCCAATCGCCAGATGTGCCAGAGCAAGAAACAGTGTTGGAACAAGTTCCGATGGGAGAATTAGAAGGCGCTTTTGCGAAATTTTTTCGTCAACAATCAGCCATCGAGTTACGTGATGCACAGAATGATAGTTCCCGAACCAATTGGTTTGAAAAAATATTTGTATCTGTTCCGGCACAAACAAATGAAGCGTTTCGAAAAAACATAGCTCATTTATTACAGATTCGTTCAGAAACGCGCGTACAAGATGGGGGATTATTGGAGCTGCTCCCACTTCAGCAATTCAATACAACGCTTGATGTTTGGATTTCTCTCCTGAATGACTGGGAAAAAAGGATACATCCAGCGTTTCTTTTACACGACAAAAAATGATATTGAAACGAGCACTGGTTTTGTCGACACTGTTTCTTACCGGATGTTCATTTTCTCAATTATTACAGGGGAATATATTTCTCGATGTATGGGAAAACAATGTGTCTGAATATTTTTGGGAACGATCGGCAAAACTTTCTCAGGATGAAATAAAAAATAATTTTTCATCGTGGGCTACTGAGTTTGAAAAAAAAAGAGAGGCCTTTGTTCGCAAAGATGAAGATGGTGTTTTGCAAGGGAGTACTGTTCTCTTGGGAAGAAATTTGTCGCAAAATAGAGAACAATATCAAGAAGCATTGCAAAAATTAGAAACAATTATTCAGCATCAAAGAGCACTAAAAGATCAGACGGCAGAAATTTGTAAGAATCAAAAAAGTGCAGTTTCATGTGATTTGTAGAGTCAAATTTCAAACTAGAAACTAGAAACTACAAATGGGAAATATATTCCATATCTGAAGTCTGAAGATTGGAGTTTGAAGTTTTATAACTTCGCTCCGTGACACT
>JAGYLK010000062.1 GCA_018401175.1 Candidatus Altimarinota bacterium | reverse complement strand
CGCCTAAATGCAACTCGATTGCAAAAACAGCGATTATTAGGCATAGACACTACGAATAATGGAGAAGCTAATTCGTGGGGATTCGCGACAGAGTGGGATGGAACAAATACTCTTTGTACCGTCTTTACCGATCAGAATAAAACCACAGAGATTGGTCCAGCATTGGGAGTGGTAGATGAAAAAACATGTATGAGAGGACACGATTGGACGAATATTTCGCCAGAGGCTATTGAAGTTACAGAATTTGAATTTTTGCCAGCGCCGAATCGAGATCCCTATTTAAACTATCGTATTGATACAGCGCAGATACAGCCAAATGTGTTTCTTCGCTTACGCACCAAATTACGAAGGCCGAGCGACTTTGGGATACGAAGTGATGAAACGATTGAATTGATACAACAAACAATGGCTTCTTCGCGCGTGTTTGGCGACCCGCGGTAAATGTGTTGCAGTTTTTTGAAAAAATAGTACAACAACAGTAGATGCTGACTATTGAAACAGGCGAAACAAATAAAATTTTACGAACGCATTGTCATGCGGTGACAGATTTTGATAAAAATTTGCTACACTTCGTTGCTGAAATGGAAGAAACCATGGCGCAGGAGGATCCGGAGACGGGTATTCGTGGAGTTGGGTTGGCGGCAAATCAAGTGGGAGATTTGCGTCGCATTCTCTTGATCACCCTCAATGTAGGAGAGAGAAAAGAGCAGAAGGTTTTGCCGATGATTAATCCTGAAATAACCTGGATATCTCCGCAGAAAGTATTGATGGAAGAAGGATGTCTTTCTTTGCCAGGAGTTTTTGAATATGTGGCGCGTCCGGCTCGTGTGCAAGCGCGATGGCAGGGGGCTGATGGGACGTGGCATGAGCGTAAATTTGGGAAATGGGATGCGCGAATTTTATTGCACGAACTCGATCATCTCGACGGAACCTTATTTACTGATTATCGGAAAAGTTGAAAAAATTGTTCTCTTGCGTAGACTGCAGATGATTTTCTTTCCACCTCATGCAAAAATATCGCCCAAAGAATTCACAAGGACGCAATCCTTTTTTCGTATTAATGCTTGTTGCTATTGCGGGAGCAGCATTGATGCTTTTCGCAAAGCCGGATCTAAATCTTTTTCCTCCAAAACCGGAAAGAATTTCCATTACTGAATTAATAGAACATTATAAGGCTGACGAACTCAAAAATATTATTGTAAAGGACAATACGGTGGATGCGGAGTCTTTTGATGGTGCACAATATCGTTCCATAAAAGAGCCTGGAACGACAATCGTTGATCTGGGATTGAATGATCCATTGAAGCGCGCCCGAGTCGAGATTATTGATACTTCCGCAACAGAATTTTGGACCAATTTGTTTGTGGGAGCGATTCCCCTTTTATTACTTATCGTTCTTTTGATTTTTTTGTTTCGAAAGGCGGGAAGTGCGGGGGGAGGAGAAGGAGGACCATTTGGCTTTGGGAAGTCAAAAGCACGGGTATATGACGGCAAGAAGCACACAACAAAGTTTATAGATGTTGCAGGAGCACAAGAGGCAAAAGATGAGGTAGTAGAAGTGGTTGATTTTCTCAAAAATCCAAAAAAATATGAAAAAATGGGAGCAAAAATTCCGAAAGGAATTTTACTCGTTGGACCTCCGGGAACGGGGAAAACACTTTTAGCACGAGCTATTGCGGGAGAAGCTGGAGTGCCATTCTTCAATGTTTCGGGATCAGAATTTGTGGAAATGTTTGTGGGAGTGGGGGCGTCTCGTGTTCGTGATTTATTCAAAACCGCCAAGCGAAATGCGCCATGTTTAGTGTTTATCGACGAAATTGATGCGATTGGAAAGAAGCGAGGGAATGGGTCTGGCGGAGGACACGATGAGCGAGAGCAAACGCTGAATCAGATTTTGACAGAGATGGACGGATTTGAACCAGGAACGAATGTTATCGTTTTGGCGGCCACAAACCGACCAGATGTTCTTGATCAAGCATTACTTCGTCCAGGACGATTTGATCGTCGTGTACACATTGATTTGCCCGACATGGAGGCGCGTGAACAGATCTTGGCCGTGCACGCCAAAAACAAAAAGTTTGATGCCACTATTGATTTCAAATCGGTTGCAAGTAAAACCGTTGGGTTTTCAGGGGCAGACATTGAGAATGTTTTAAACGAGGCAGCAATTGCTTCTGTAAAAACTCGTTCTGCAAGTATTTCGCAAAAACACCTGGATGAAGCAGTAGAAAAGGTTTCAATGGGGCCAGAGCGACGAAGTCGGAAGATTTCAGAAAAGGAAAAACAAATTATTGCACATCATGAAGTAGGACATGCGATCGCGGGACACTTCACAGAAAATTGTGAACCCATGCACAAAATATCGGTTATTTCTCGTGGGAATGCGCTTGGAGTGACGTGGTTTCTCCCGGAAGAAGATACGTATTTGAAATCGGAGCAAAAAATGAAGGATGAAATGGTTTCTTTGCAGGGAGGAAGAATGGCAGAGAGGCTTATTTTTGGACAAACAACGACCGGAGCGTCGAATGATTTGGAGCGAATTTCTCGCATTGCGCGGGCGATGATTATGACCTACGGAATGGGAGGAAAGACGCTTGGCCCAGTTGTTTTCGCGGAAATGAATCGTTCAAGGGGCATTTTTGAACTCACCGAAAAAGAATTTTCAGAGGATACTGCTCGAGAAATTGATCGCGAAGTGCAGTCTTTGGTTGAAGAAGCAGAATCTCTTTGTGAAGAGATTTTGAAAAAACACGAGAAAGAACTTCGTCTGATTGCAACGGACTTGATCAAGAAAGAGACAATGACTCGGGAGGAGTTTTTGGCGTACTTTGAGTAAAAATTTAATCTTCAAACTACAAACTACAAACTACAAATCTAGAAATTGTTTTGACAAAAGAAGAAGAAGAAGAAGGTAGAAGGAAATTAATGCTCGCTTTTGGGCAGAAACAATATCAAATCAAAGCCAAAAGCTTATGAAGAGATTC
>JAGYLK010000061.1 GCA_018401175.1 Candidatus Altimarinota bacterium | reverse complement strand
TTGCGGCAGCTGCCTTTCCGGAAGTATATGTATGGAAATTTTTTCTTGTTGCTGTGGGCGCAGCACAACTCGGAAATCTTCTTCTTTTTTATGGAGGACGACATGGATTACAAAAATGGATTCGAAATCATAATGTAATATTTTTTCCTTCAAAAGAACGACTCGATAAATTTCGCAAATTTTTCTCAAAAAAACATGGATGGATTACGATTATGGCTCTTTCTTGTATAACGACACTTCGTCCCTTTTCGGCACTTATCGCTGGGGCAACAGGAATGAATCCTTGGAAATTTTTCCCGTTTCATTTTTTGGGAATTCTCTTGTGGGGCAGTATTGTAAGTATTTCTGGATATTATATAGGCATGCCATTACTTCATGTGATCAAAAAAGACGGATATTTAGGAATTGCTATAATAGTGGTATTCTTAGCATACTGGTATTTTTGGTCACAATTCCCCTGGCACTATTTTCGAAAAAATAAATTATGACAAAAAAAATTATCGTTCTCGGAAATGGCGGACGTGAGCATGCGATTTGCTTCGCGCTCTCTCGATCTCCACAAAAACCAGAAATCTGGAACATTGCGACGTCAATCAATCCGGGAATTAAATCTCTTGGCGTACATATTGAATTAGTCAAATCCCTTGAGGATTTTGAGAGTATAAAAATAGTAGCAAAAAAAATAGAAGCGACACTTATTATTCCTGGACCTGAAGCTCCTTTGGCACAGGGAATCAGCGATTTTTGTTCCGAATTAGAAATCCCCTGCTTTGGACCCACAAAAAAATGCGCACAACTCGAAAGTTCCAAAAGCTGGACACGAAATATCTTACGAAACAATGGTGTTGCAGATGCTTGTCCCGATTATCTTGTTTCTACTGAATTAGACGATGAACAACGAAAAGAATTTTTTGAAAAACGGAAGGGACAAATTGTCGTAAAAGCCGACGGATTATTGGGAGGGAAAGGAGTTATCGTCGCAGGAGACCATTTTGAAACATTCGAAGAGGCCGATGCGTTTGCGCAGAAATCTATTGAGAAATTTGGACGCGTTGTTCTCGAAGAAAAACTCATTGGAATCGAATTTAGTCTTCTTTCTGTTGTTGATGGAAAAACCGTTCTCGACTTCCGAGCCTGTCAGGATCATAAACGAGTCGGTGAAAGTGACACCGGACCACAAACCGGCGGAATGGGTGTTATCTCTGATGAAACTGGATCACTTCCCTTTCTGACTCCCAACGATTTGGAACTCGCCCACGACATTACCGTCCGATCAATGAAGGCGGTGGAAAAAGAAACCGGCGAAACATTTATCGGTATCATGTATGGTGGATTTATTGCTACGTCCAAGGGCGTGCAACTTATTGAATACAATGTTCGATTCGGTGATCCAGAAGCGCTTAATATTTTATCAACCCTTGAAACTGATTTTGTTGATATCTGTGAAGCAGCGTGTGAAAAGGATTTGCAACGTATTGCTCAAATAGAATGTACGCCCACTGCTACTGTACAAAAATACCTCTGCGCCCCAGGATATCCAGATGCACCAGAAAAAGGAGTTTCTATAGATTTTCCGGAAACGTGGAACCGTGATCATGCAGAAGTATTCTTTGCCGGAGTGGCAGAAAAAGAGGGACAACTTATTTCAACAGGAGGACGTGTTTTGGGGATTGTTGGATTTGGAAAAAATTTAACAGAAGCAAATATGTATTGTGAAAAAATGATTGCCAAAATAAAGAGCGATCTCTTTCATCGTTCAGATATTGGTACGGAAACGCTTACAAATGAACGGAAAAAAACGATGCAATCTCTCCGCGCTGAATTTTAAATCTCACTATAGGGATTCATAAGAGGAAACTGCTGATAGCTTTCGTTCGACAATGCAAATTCTATCTCTTGTATAAATCTTTGTTCTTCGGCGTATGCTGGATCTTCTTCCATCAATCGTTTGTGTCGTATTTCTTGAATATTTTTTGCTCGTTTTCGAACCTCTTTTCTTTTGTCTAATTGTTCAAGTCGTTCATCATTAATTGTAATTTCTGGTGTTCCCTTCATATTCAATACCGTAAATACCGAATTTCTCACTGGCATCCAATCAACAGGCTTTGCTTCCTTATCATTTTTAATAAAATCTTCTTCTTTTTCTAAATCATATCCCAAATATCCACTCTCTGCCGCCATTTTTATTCTCTCTTCGTAACTCAAAGAATCTTCTCCCACAGAAAGGAATCCTGCTTTCGCTAAATCGTATTCAGAACCGGATCCCCCCATTTTATAAAAGTTAATAACAAAATACCTATAGAATGATTTTGAAATAAAGTCAATATTTCTTCACACAACAATTCTGATACAATTTTGAACGATGAATTTTGATAAAAAACTTTTCTTTGCCATTCTAGGACTGGCGGTGTTTGGTCTCGTGATGATGAGCTCGATGTCTGTTGCCTCCAGCTACGACGTAACCGGAACAAATGACTTTTACTTTTGGCGACACTTTCTCTTTCTCGGAATTGGTTCTGTCGCCTTTCTCTTTACTCTCAAATTTCCCCTCTCATGGCTCAGAAAATGGGCACTTCCCGTCTTCCTCGTCGGAATTGGACTTATAATCCTCACTCTCTCAATAGGAGAAAATTATGGAACGGCTGCTCGTCTGTGGCTTCGTATTGGAGGTTTTTCCTTTCAACCCGTTGAAGCGACTAAGTTAGCCGTTATAACCTTTTTGGCAGCCATATTTTCCAGTGGAAAACTCGATGCCGATTCCTGGCAGGGAGGATTTATTCCCTTTGTTGTTGTACTCGGAATCCCCTCTCTCTTACTCGCAATTCAATCAGACTTTGGTTCGCTCCTCGTTCTTGTGGTAGCAGCTGGATCAATGTTTTTCGCCGCGGGAGCAAACTGGAAACACTTTTTGGGCGGTATGGGAGCTTTTGCTTCTGGAGCAACTATTCTTGCTCTCGCCATTCCCTATATCCGTCGGCGCGTAGAAATATTCCTTCATCCAGAACTCGATCCTCTTGGTGCAGGATTTCAGGTAAAACAAGCACTTATTGCCATTGGTTCTGGCGGTTGGTTTGGACGCGGATTCCAAAATTCTATTCAGAAATACAACTATCTTCCTGAAGTGCAATCCGATACCATTTTCGCGGCTATATCAGAAGAGATGGGGTTCATTCGAATCCTTGGCCTCCTGGGAATCTATTTATTCATCGCTTGGCGTGGCTTTGCCATTGCACAAAAAGCAACCGATGAATTTGAAAAAATACTTGCCGTAGGGCTTACAACCTGGATCGTGGGACAAGCCTTTATCAATATTGCCGTAAATCTCGCCCTTATTCCCAATACAGGAATCAC
>JAGYLK010000060.1 GCA_018401175.1 Candidatus Altimarinota bacterium | reverse complement strand
ATCTTCTTAGAGTTCAGACTTGAAATCAGGACTCAACAGGTGGAGATGTACGTGAGGAACTATTTGTCCACCAGTTTCTCCGACATTCATTGCGAGCTTATATCCCGTGAGATGTATGTCTGTGGCTATCTCTTTTGCTACGAGAAAGAGTTCGCCAAAAAGGGCTTTATTTTCCTCGGTTACTTCTTGTGCGGTGATATAATTTTCTTTTGGAATAATCAAAATATGGTGTTTCGCTTTGGGTGCTATGTCCCGAAAAGCAAGTATTCGTTCGTTCTCAAATACCTTGTCACAGGGAATATCTCCAGCAACAATTTTGGCAAATATATCTGTTTCAAGAAATGTCATAGAAAAAATATTTAAAAAATTCCGGAATTTCCCATCCCCAAGAGTCCAATGAGCAGTCCTGTCAGTCCCAGTCCCGCTCCGATAATCCAAAATCGCATGGTGACTTGTGTTTCGGACCATCCTTTGGATTCAAAATGATGATGAATAGGGGCAATACGGAATAATTTTCGTTTGAAATATTTTTTCCAAAAAAGCTGAAGCATTACCGATATCGTTTCAAAAATAAAAAGTCCTCCGATTATGATAAGCGGGATAATAGCATTTGTGAGCATTGCAATGACTCCGAGGGTTGCTCCCAGAGCAAGTGATCCGGTGTCTCCCATATATATTTTGGCAGGGGGCACATTAAACCACAAGAAGGAAACGAGTGCTCCTACAATTATTGCACAAAATACGCTCAAAATAGGCATTCCAAAAAAATAGGCGATAACAGCAAAAGCACCAAATGCGATGGCAAGCAATCCTCCAGCGAGTCCATCGAGTCCATCTGTAAGATTTACAGCATTACTCGTCCCCACAAGCACAAAAATAAAGAGTGGAGCATACCAGAGTCCAATATCAAAATCACCAATTCCGGCGAGATGGATAATTGACCATTCAAGTTTGAATGCAAACCAGGCTGCTCCAGCAATGGCAAAGAGAAGAAGCGTCCATAACTTTACGCGCGCACTTAATCCCTTTTGTTTTCCTCGTTCTTTAATATTTAAATAATCATCAATAAGCCCGAGAAGCCCGACTGCTGCCAGAGTTGCAATGGGAAGATATGTTTCTCCACGATTGAGGATAGAGTGATCCATAATACCTAAATAGGCAAGAATTCGAGAAACTCCTACCGTGGCGAGAACAGAAAAAATAATCACCGCTCCACCCATGGTCGGCGTTCCTGATTTGTGCGCATGAAGCGCGCTAAAGAGCTTTGCAGCCCCACCAGAAAGGCCATCTTCCCGAATTTTTTGTGTGAGTTTGAAGTTTCGCACAAACTTTATGAATTGTGGAAAAAGTACTGTTGCAAAAAGAAATGAAATTCCCGCAAAGGCGAATATTTCTATCAGATTTTGAATGTGTATCGAATGCATCGTGTGAATTTTGCCAGAAATAAAGGGAAATGCAACTTTGAGAAAATGAAAAATTCAAATAAACAAATAACAACGGCACATAAAAAAAAATTTTTTGGGAGATTTTAAAATTGAAGATTCAGGCTTTATTCCTCTCTTTGCCACATAGCCAAAATTGTTCCCCACGCCAGAGCAATGGGTGTCATATCAAATACGGTTGCAAAATTTATCAATATGATTGCGGCAATTCCAAATCCAAGTCCTGCCATTTCCAGACCAGTAAGTACGGCAACAAGCCATCCGAGACCAAAGGCGAGGCCAATGATTCCCAACTGAACCCACCAATCGGCAAATACATTTTCTGCGATTGGAGCGCTATCGGAATTATTTTCTATGAGATTTTTTCCTCGGGCTGCGGGTCCCCATTCTCCTAGGTGTCCAGCGAGTACGTTCTGAGTTCCTTCGGAAAAAGCAGCGATTGGGCGACTAAAATGATCACTTGTCCCGGCGCGTTGGAATACGTTTGTTTGTGTTCCAATAAAAAGAATTCCGAGAATTCCCAACAATGTTCCACTGAGAGCCACTTCTTTGCGCGAAATATTTGTCGGTATATTATTCCATCCCCACCAGAGAAGAATGATGATTGCACCGAACAGGGCAGCCCTCGAAGCGGAGAGAGAGATACCAATACAGAGGGCGATGACCAGAAGTATTCGATGCCATATTTTCTGTTTCAAAAAAGGAACAAGTGCAAGAGCCGCAACGAGTAAATGAGAAAACTCAATAGGGCCAGAACTTGCTCCTTGAAGTCGAGCCACCCCATTAATTTCGTGCCAAAGCGGAATAGTTTGTCCGGGAACCCAGCTCGATATAGTTGTTGAATAAAAATCTTGTACAATCATTTCTCCTCCAAGATGTGTAATCCAAAAGCCAAAAGCGGTTGCTAGTAAACAAGAAGGAATAAATATTTGTGCAAATAACGTGAGATATTCAGACCGCTTATTTTTGGGATTTTGAAACCAAACAGACCAGATAAAAAAGATTAATAAGGGTAACCCGAGATAACGCATAGAAATGGTTGCCGTAGGAATATCATTTGAAAAAAGGACGAGGATTGATCCGAAGATAAGAAATCCAAGTGCGCAGAATTCAGCAATAGAGAAAGAAAAGTTTTTTTGCTTTTGTGCAGCTCTCCATTCAGACCAGAGCACTAGTCCAATCAAAAGAAGTAAAATAACTTCTTTCCACCATCGAAATGGTTCGGGGAGAAAGACTGTTATTGCCCCGTGCCAGGGGAGGAGTGTGGCAAGTGCTATGGTGAGCCAGTTGGACAATTTATACATTTCTTGGATAGTAACATGGAAGTTTCAAACTTCAAACTGCAAACTTCAATCTGCAAAGGTGAGAAGAGTTTTCTATTTGTAGTTTGAAGATTGTAGATTGATTTCTCTAGCCTCGAAATTCAAAAATTTGTTCTCCAATTTGAATAGATTCTCCGGGGATAGCACCTCGGCGGGTGAGTTCGTCATTGATGTTCCATTTTTTAAACACATCATAAATACGTTCTCGCGCTTCTGGATTATTGGGATCAGTCTGCCGTACCATTTGCTCAAGTCGTTCATTCGCAATACTCCACCAGTTTTCCAATTTTTCGATTTCAATATGACGAGTATTGCTTGATTCGGTTTTTGATTCTGGTTTGAACTCGACAAACGCAGGGTCTTCCTCCATCTCAGAGAGAGGTTCGATTTCTTGTGGAGGAAGTCGTCGTTCTATTTCTCTTAATAATTCTTGCATTCCTTCGTGTGTGGCAGCAGAAACAAGCCATGGACGTATTCCAAATTTTTTTTCAAATTCCTCACAAAGAAAATTTTCCAATTCTCCATCGGTAATATCAATTTTCGTAAAAACAGGGAGGAATGGTTTTTCGGCGAGTGTTTGTGAAAAATTTCGTAATTCTTTTTGAATTATTTCAAAATCTTCAAAGGGAGTATCACTGTTTGCATCAATTAAATGGAGCACAAACCGTGCGCGTTCGATATGACGCAGAAATTGGTGCCCCAATCCCTTTCCTTCACTTGCGCCTTCAATCAATCCCGGAACATCTACAAATATGAGTTCTCGATCATCAATTTTACAAACGCCGAGATTTGGCACGAGCGTAGTAAAGGGATAGTCAGCGATTTTTGGTTTGGCATTTGAAACAACGGAAATGAAGGTTGATTTTCCAACACTTGGATATCCGACGAGCGCCACGTCGGCAACGAGTTTGAGTTCCAATTCGAGATCAAAATGTTCTCCAATATCTCCTTTTTCAGCGAAACTGGGTGCTTGTCGAATAGAGCTTACAAATCCGGCATTTCCTTTTCCTCCGATTCCTCCGTGTGCGACTATGAATTCTTGATTTTTTTTCGTAAGATCTGCGATTATTTTTCCTTCGTGACGAATCTGTGTTCCGACAGGAACGGAAAGCAATAAGGTTTCTCCACTATGTCCGGTGCGATTTCGTTTGTCGCCTCGGTGACCATTTTCAGCAGCAAATTTCTGTTGCATTCGGTAGTCCGAAAGCGTGTGAATATTGTCTACAGCTTTGAATATGATGTCTCCACCACGTCCTCCATCACCACCATCGGGACCTCCTTTGGGGATATATTTTTCTCGGCGAAAGCTGACACATCCGTCACCTCCTTTTCCCGCCATTACTGAAATCTTTGCTTCGTCTACAAACATCGCGGAGAAAGTAGCATATCAAACTTCAATTATCAAACGACAATCTCTCTATAATTTTTAAACCACAAACTACAAACTACAGGTGTCGAATTTTTAAATGTAAACTACAAAATATATTTTATATTTGAAGATTGAATACTGTAGTTTTGAGCTTAGCGACTACTCAGCGTCTTTTCGTTCACATACCAACTTGATCGTTTTGAAAAAGATAATGATATCAAGCCAAGGACTCCAGTTTTTCAAATAAAAGAGTTCGTATCGCATTTCATCATCAAAGCTCAAACTCGATCGTCCATGGATTTGTGCGTAGCCAGTGATTCCGGGTTTAATCGAAAAAAGAAGTCGATGTTCGGCATCATATTGTGCTACTTCTTCGGGAAGATGGGGGCGGGGACCGATAAGGGACATTTCTCCTTTTAATACATTCCAGAGTTGAGGGAGCTCGTCAATAGACGATTTTCGGAGGAATTTCCCAAATGAAGTGATGCGCGGGTCATTTTTTATTTTAAACAATACCCCTCCTTTTCGTTCATTTTTTTGGAGAAGTTCTTTTTTTAAACTTTCCGCTTCGGGAATCATTGTTCGGAATTTCCAACAAGAGAATTCTTTTCCGCTTGTTCCCACGCGTTTAGAACCATAGAAGATAGGGGAGTTGAGCGAAGAAAATTTTATTTTTGCCGCGACAAAAAGAAGAAGCGGAGAAAGTACGGCGAGGGCGCTGATGGCAAGGAGCCTTTCGGCTACTGCTTTTGTGACATATCCCCATCCATCAAGTTTTGTCGCATGAAGCTTGAGCATTGGAAATCCTCCGAGTTGAGAACTTTCTACTGCGGCAAGGTCGAGTGAGCTCTCGTCTGGCAAGAATTGAAAGCGCGTATGGTGCACGTGTGTCAATCGCGCAAGTTGTGCGGTATTTACTCGTGAAGAATGATCTGCGGCAAGGAGAACATCGGTGGGGCGGAGTTTCTCCAAATATTTTTCCAAATCATCAAACGTGCCGAGCACCTTTATTCCCGCAACAGATGTAGTTTGATTTCCTGTTTCTACGAGGACACCACAGATATTATATTGTTGAGATTTCTTCAAAAATGAGATTGATTCCCTTGCGAGTGTTCCGCTTCCCAAAACGAGAATATGCAGTTTCCCATATCCCTGTTCCCACATCTTTCTGCGAATCCATCGAAGTCCTTGTCTCCCGAGTATCAAAAAGGTAAGCCCTGAAATCCAGGCAACTCCGAGCAGGAGGCGAGAAAAGAAGGTGAATTTTTGAAAGAAGAAAAGAACAATGACGAGTGCCAGTCCGGCGGAAAATGCCCAAAATATATGTCGAAATTCGTCCCAATTTTTTTCGTCTGTGTTGAAACCATATCGTCCATTTATGGCAAATATAATGAGGAGAATAAGGGTTATTTTTGCGGCAAAAATTTGATACCAACTCCACATAACAAGTGGAAGTGCGCCTTCTCCTACTCCGAGGTTTGGAAACCAAGACATACGGAAGAAGTAGGCAAGAACGAGTGCTAAAAATATGGCGATTCCGTCTGAGACGATTCGTGCAAGGGCAAAGGCAATGTCGGTTTTGCGCATCAATTCAAATTGTATGGCATTTTCTTTTTTTGTCGAATTTGACAAAAATTTTAAATATATTTTTAAAATAATGAATTTTTTGGAAGGGAACGCAGATCTGC
>JAGYLK010000059.1 GCA_018401175.1 Candidatus Altimarinota bacterium | reverse complement strand
ATCCCCTTAAAAAGGGGAACTTAATTGCGTTTTTTTCGTAAAAAGCATTTTCAATTCCCCCTGACAAGGGGGCAAGGGGGTTGTTTAAGTTCGGACTCCTAGAGTTCGAACTTGTGTTCTGAAATCCTCTTTCGCAAAAATACTCCTTCTGGAATCTCTTTTTTACACGCAACACTTACCGACTTATTATCATTTCCTCCGTGTAATGAATCAACAGAACTTCCGCCAAACTTCATTTCTGCAGCGATAAAAGAAAAATCCTCATCCATATTTGGCATTACTACCTCAATCTCATCGCCTTCATCAATACGATTTTTTACAAGAATTTCCGCCCTTCCCTTACTCCAAGAAATAACACGTCCAACAAATTTATGTGTTGAATGCGAACGATTCGCTTCATACTGAATGTCTCCTTTTTGAGGTTTCCCTTGAGAAAATCCGGGAAAAAATCCACGGTTCGCACTCGCATGTATTTCTTCCCACAATTTGGGATCAAATTCTTTTCCTGCTGCAATATTATCAAGTGCCTTTCTATATGCTCGAGCAACCGTAGCCACGTAATACGCCGTTTTGTTTCGCCCTTCTACCTTTAAGCTACATACTCCTGCATCAATAATTTGTTGCAAATATTCAATCATCGCCATATCCCGAGAACTCATGATGTGTGTTCCGTGGAAATCCTCTTCTATCGGGAAATGTTCTCCCTGTCGTTGTTCTTCTTCGATGAGACAATTCTTTTCAAAACTTTCCAACGAGCGCGACTCGCCCTCTGAACATCCTAAACAATTTGCCACATGAGCCCCCATATCAATCTCATGACCATCCTCATCTTTTACCCGATAATTCCAGCGACACGTGTGATTACACGTTCCCGCATTTGCGTCTCTTCCTCCCGTAAAAGCTGACATAATACAACGGCCCGAATACGCCATACACACACTTCCGTGAACGAAATACTCAATCTCTAAATCCGGCATCAACGCATGCAACTGTTTGACTTCTGCAATACTCATCTCACGAGCAGTGATCAAACGGACCACTCCCATTTTTTGCCACATACGAATCGCTGGTTCATTCATTGTGCACGATTGCACGGAAAGATGGAGCGGGATCTCAGGACAAATTTCATTTGCCAACGCGCAAATTCCCCAATCAGCAAAAATAATTCCATCGGGTTTCATTTCTTTCAATCGCTCCAAATGTCTCCGATATGCCGGAATTGCAGATTGATGCGGAAAGGCGTTAATCGTTACATAAACCATTTTCCCCATCTCGTGAGCCTCCTGAATAATTGTCGCAATATCGTTCTCCGTTGTCCGATTTTCGCGTGTTCGAAGAGAAAACATCGGCGATCCAATATAAACGGCATCTGCTCCATAACGAAAAGCAACCCGTGCTTTTTCAAGCGAACCTCCCGGCATCAATAATTCAGGTAATTTCATTAATAAACTTAAAAACTTCAAACTTTCGGACCCTAATCTACAAATAAAAACAAAAACTTCAATATTTCACACCACAATTTCCAGATTCAAAAATAATTCTCGCCCCATGTGAAGTTTTCCGTTTGAAGATTAAAGTTTTATTTATACAGCACTTTAATCGCCCGACTCTCTCCTTCTCCCAGCGACTCTGTCGTCAACTCGGGATGTTCCGCAGCAATCCATACATGAACTACACGGCGAAAATATGCTGACATTGGATGAAGCTTCATCTCTGAGAAATTTCGCTCCTTCATCATCTCAATCATGTGTTTTACTTTTGCCAAAACTTTTTCCTCCTGCTCTTTTCGATATCCATCTACATCAACCGTCACAAAAACCTTTTCTCCATTTTGTGACCAGAGAATATTTTTGAGCAAAATCTGCAACGCATTCAACGTCTGACCACTTCGACCGATTAAACGAGATGCATTGTCTGTCTCAATAGTAGCACGATAATGACCTTGTTCCTCAGCAACAGTCACACATAAATACTCTGCACCAAATTTATCAAGCAGAGTCCGAAGCGTTTTCTGAATAATTGTTTCCATCGACGAGAGTTTATTTTTTTTACAAAAATCGTCAAGCGAGACCCGTTTAAACTTCAAATAAAAAAACTATAGGCTGCAAATAAAAAGAAAACTTCTAAAAAAAGTCCATTGCCTGTTTCTGAATTTTGAAGACTGAAAATTGAAGTTTTAATTCTTACTTGGGTCCCATAACGTACTCCAACTCAATTCCATTCCTGTAAATTGAACAAACAAAAGATTAACGATCAAATACGCTAAAAAAGAAACAATTAATCCCATAATGGCATAACGAATCGTTTTTTTTGCAGATTCTTTGTCGTCATTCAACCCACTCATCATATATTGGAAACCTCCATATAGAAGCATCAAAACACACAGTGTCCCCGCCAATCCGGAAACCAAGTCAATAAGCTTTACAATAAAATACAAAATATCAGTCACATGAAGCGCCCCCGTTTCTACGCGATCTGCGAGACTCAAAATAGCCTCATCTTCCGTATCGCGTGAGGGAATCACCCCATCAAAATCGCTTCTTACTTGCGCCCATGTATTCTGAATAAAAAGCGAAGATGACAACAAAAACCAATATACTTTTTTCATCGAAGATAGTGTACGTCGTTGTCAAAAAATTGACAACTTCAGTGTATTTCCTACAATCGCGCAGAAATTTATCACTTTACAACATGAGTAAAATTGCACCGTTGGACAAAGTCCGAAATATTGGAATCATCGCCCACATCGATGCGGGAAAAACAACTGTAACAGAGCGAGTACTCTACTACACGGGAAAATCTCATAAAATCGGAGAGGTTCACGAAGGTGCAGCGACTATGGACTGGATGGAACAAGAACAAGAGCGTGGTATTACCATTACCTCAGCGGCTACTACTTGTTACTGGAAAGATTGTCAGATCAACATCATCGACACACCGGGACACGTCGACTTCACGGTTGAAGTTGAACGATCACTTCGTGTTCTCGACGGAGCTGTTTGTATTTTTGACGGAGTTGCTGGAGTAGAACCACAATCAGAAACAGTATGGCGACAAGCAGATAAATACAACGTTCCGCGTATGTGTTTTATCAATAAACTCGACCGAACAGGAGCATCATTTTGGCGATCATATCAGTCTATCATTGACCGATTGACAAAAAATGCATTCCCAATTCAAATTCCAATCGGAGAAGAATCGAACTTCAAGGGAATCGTTGATTTGATTCGCATGGAGGCGACTATTTTCAACGACGACATGGGAAAAGATTTTACCGTTGGTCCAATACCAGCCGAATATCTCGAGAAAGCAAAAGAATACCGAGAAAAAATGATCGAAGCTGTCGCAGGAACAGATGATGTATTAATGGAAAAATATTTTGCTGGAGAAGAATTAACAGAAACCGATATTATTAACGGAATGCGAAAAGCAACTATTGCCGGAGAATTTGTGGCGGTATTAACGGGAACGGCTTTGAAAAACAAAGGAGTTCAGCCAATGCTTGATAAAGTAACGGAGATTATGCCATCACCTCTTGATATTCCCCCAGCTATGGGAACGGATATTGACGATGAAACGAAACATATGGAATTTCCTCCACGAAAAGATGGTCCTCTCGCCGCTCTTGCGTTTAAAGTAGCAACTGATCCCTTTGTTGGACGACTTACGTTCGTACGAGTATATGCTGGTACATTACAATCAGGATCGTACATCCTTAATTCTGTTTCTGGGAAAAAGGAACGAGTGGGACGCTTGGTACAAATGCACGCAAATTCTCGTGAAGAAATTCCAGAGATTCAGGCCGGACACATCGGAGCGGTTGTTGGACTCAAAGACACAAAAACGGGAGATACTCTTTGCAATGAAGGAGCAAACTTCACCCTAGAATCAATTGAATTTCCTGAACCAGTAATCAACATTTCTATTGAACCAAAAACAAAAGCCGATCAGGAAAAAATGGGTATTGCTCTTCAAAAATTGGCAGAAGAAGATCCTACTTTCCGAGTGTGGACTGATGAAGAAACCAATCAAACAATTATTGCAGGAATGGGAGAACTTCACCTTGATATTATTGTGGATCGTATGCGACGAGAATTTAAAGTAGAAGCAAACGTCGGGCAACCACAAGTGGCATACCGAGAGACAATTACCAAAGAAGTGGAAGCCGAATACGTACACAAGAAACAATCTGGTGGACGCGGACAGTTCGGACATGTGGTCTGTAAAATCCGTCCAGGAGAATCAGGAGCTGGATTTAAATTCATCAACTCGATCAAAGGAGCTTCGATTCCAAATGAATACATCCCCGGATGTGAAAAAGGATTCAAAGAAGCTGTTACGCGAGGAATTCTTGCTGGATACCAAGTGGTAGATGTGGAGGTGGAATTGATTGACGGAAAATATCACGACGTGGATTCGTCTGAGTTAGCATTCAAAATCGCCTCAGCACAAGCATTCAAGGAAGGAGGAAAAAAAGCTGCTCCAGCAATTCTCGAGCCAATGATGAATGTGGAAATTATTACTCCAGAGGATTACCTCGGAGACGTGATGGGAAATGTTTCGTCAAAACGAGGAATTATTCAGGAGCAAGGAGATAGAGGATTAAACAAGTTTGTAAAAGCCAAAATTCCTCTCGGAGAAATGTTTGGATATGCTACTGATCTTCGATCTATGTCACAAGGACGTGCGAGTTTCACTATGGAATTTGGGAATTACGACAAGGTTCCAAACAGTGTTGCTGAAAAAATTATCGCAGAACGAAACTCATAGTTCTAAATTTGAAAGTAACAGAAAGCCTCACTTCGGTGAGGCTTTTTTAAAACACAATTTCCAAAGAACGTTGCATTTGTGAGCGCAGCAAAAAACGATTATTCAAAATGAATGCTCAAATCGTCATAAAAAATTTAAATATCCTACGAGAGCAGCGTCAAAAATTATTTCAAAAGTCTCTCCAACATCCCCACCAACAAGTCTTTTTTATTATTCAAACTCTCCTCATCACGTGCCTCAATTCGTACTGCAATCTTCGGTGAAGTGTTGGAACAACGAACAATCGCCCACTCTCCATCACCCCAATCAATCCGCACTCCGTCTGTCGTATCTGCCTGAGGAAATTGTGATAAAAGTAATTCTTTCATCTTTTCGAGAATTTCAAATTTTTTTTCATCGGACGCTGAGAATTTTTCACTAAATTCTAACAAGTCTGGCCATTTTACCGTCACCTCAGTTAAAAGCGAAGGAAACTTCTCAATCGCTGCCAGAAATCGAAGCCCCGCCAAGCAAGCATCATCGTGCCCATAAAAATTTTCTCCCAACATAAAATGCCCCGACTGTTCCCCTCCGAGTAAAGAATCATATTCGTGCATTGCTTCTTCTATAAAGGAGTGTCCTGTTTTTGAACGAATTACGACACCGCCAATGTCGCTGATTTTTTCAGCCAATGTCGCGGAACTCATAGCATCAACCACGATGGTCTCTCCTGGATTCCGAGAAAGAAAATCCGCTGCAAGAATAAATAAAATCTTATCGGCATTCAAAATCGTACCATCTGACAAAACTACTCCTAACCGGTCACCATCACCATCAAACGCAATACCAAACTCTGCTCCGACCTCTTTTACACGTGCAATCAAATATTGCAAATTTTCAGGGCGCTCTGGATCGGGCTGATGATTGGGGAACGTCGTATCCAAATCACAAAATAATTCATCCACCTGATGTCCCAAAGAACGATAAATCTGAGGATATACCATTCCCGAAACTCCATTTCCTGCATCAAGAACAAGTGACCGTCCTCGATGAGGAAGCACTGAGTTTTTTATTTTCTCTGCATATTCCTGCAAAAAAGGAAGTTCTCCATCTTCTCGTTCTATAATTCCTTCCTTTCTGGTGGGAGACAAAGAATGACATATTTTTCGAATCTTTTGAATCTCTTCTCCACAAACAGCACCGAAACGATCTGTTAATTTCAAACCATTGTCGCAAGCTGGATTATGGCTTGCTGAAAGTTGTATTGCTCCATCAAAATTTCGATCCCGAAATGCAAAAAAATTCACCGGAGTCGGAACCGTCCCTCCCCACACGACATCACATCCCGCAGCTTCCAAACCCGCTTCCAATGCAGGACCAAACTCTGGTTGTGACTGTCTCCCATCACCTGTAACCAGAACTCGAATTCCGGTTTCACTTTCCTGTGTATCAAATTTTTTTCTCAAGTATTCACCAAATCCCTGAGCCAAAACAAACATCCCATCTTCATCAAAATCTACAAACGCTTCCCCTCGAATATCATATGCCCGAAAAACAGTGTCCTTTAAAATCATTTCCTGCATAATAACAGAATCAACTGCACCACAAAATTTTTGACAGAAATGGAAAAATGGCACTATCCCAATAAAATATTTTTGTTGATTTTGTAAACGAAGCAAAAAACGATTATTCAATGTGAATGCTAAAACTGCCAAAGGCGGTTTAATGAACAAGAGTATTTCGTTTGCAAGCGAATCCCGCTAATCGGGACAATGAGCTTTTTTTGTCCGCCGAAGGAGAATGTTTTTTTTCGCGGAGAAAAAAGAAAATTCTCTTTTCTTTGTATATCCCAACTCAAGTCTGAGACAACAAATATTGTTGAAATTCCTCAAAAAACTGGCACACTCCACTCGATGAAATTTTGTATTGAAACCTTTGGGTGCCAAATGAATTATTCCGACTCCGAACGGGTCGTAGGAATCCTAGAACGTGCTGGATGGGAAAAAAGTGACGTATCCGAAACTGCTGATTTAGTAATTTTCAACACCTGCAGCGTACGACAAAAATCTGAAGACAAGGCTGTTGGCGCCATAAGAAAATTAAAACAACACATCCCCAATATTCACATTGGCGTAACTGGATGCATGGTAAGACAAACCGGTTCACGCAGCACATCAAGCGATCCAATATTGAAACTCAACACCGTGGATTTTGTTTTTCGCATAGAAGATCTCGGGAAAGTACCAAAAATTTTGGAAGAATTTTTTCCGGAAAAAGTTGAATTTGCGGAAGAAATTCAAAACTACTTTTCTATTTCTCCTCATGTAAAAAACAAAAAACAAGTTTTTGTTCCGATTATGCAAGGATGCGATAAATTCTGTGCATATTGCATCGTTCCTCATACTCGCGGACGAGAAATTTCTCGACCAATGGAAGATATTTTAAAAGAATGTGAAACCTTGGTACAAAATGGAGCGAGAGAAATAACACTTCTCGGTCAAAATGTGAATTCCTATAGAAATAATGGAAAAAAATGCTTTGCTGAATTACTGCGGGAAGTGGATATCCTAAAAAAGTTTGGACTCAAGCGCATCCGCTTCACTTCTCCTCATCCACAAGATTTCAAAGACGACGTAATTGATGCAATCGCAGAATGTGAAACGGTGTGTCCCTGCGTACATTTACCAGCACAACACGGAAGCAATAAAGTTCTCAAAGAAATGCTGCGAAATTATACGGTAGAAGAATATGAAGAAATTGTGAAAAAATTACGAGAAAAAATTCCTGGATGTGGACTCGTCACCGATATTATTGTCGGATTTCCTGGAGAAACAGAAGAAGATTTTCAACAATTATTGAATTTTGGAGAACGAATGAAATTCGATTTTTCCTACACCGCTATTTATTCACCGAGAAAAGGAACAACTGCCGCAGAGAGAAAAGACCAAATCCCATTAGAAGAAAAAAAAGACCGATTCCGACGATTTGATGAAGTGGTCAAAAAACATGCACTCGCTCGACGTGCAGAATTTATTGGCAAAGAGGTGGAAGTATTATTTGAGCAAGCCAAACGTCAAAAAGATGGTTTATGGCGTTGTGGCGGACGAAGTGCCGAGTTTCTTGAAGTATACGCGACGTGTGGACGCGATATGGCGGGAGAAATTGCGAAAGTAAAAATTACCGATCAGGATGGATTTGTGTTGAATGGGGATCTCGTTTAGTCCCTTTTCCCTGTCTCTAAAAACGAAACAATATCTTCATTATTTGAAGATTGAAGTTTGAAGATTGAACCCCACTGTACAGCAGTGGAATTTTT
>JAGYLK010000058.1 GCA_018401175.1 Candidatus Altimarinota bacterium | reverse complement strand
AGAAGTCCGAGACAATCGACGATTTTCTCCACGAAGTTCATCAATCCCCTCCGCCTTTTGCGCCCCACGAGCATTGAGAAATAATGGATGAAAATTATCCGTTCGCGTGTCGATATATTTTTCCACTGCTTCCACTGCACGATCCGTGACGAACACAACGCGCACTTTCTTTCCTTTTCCCACAACCGCAAATTCTTTCAAATTCAAGTTCACATGTTCCACATTCAAATTCCGTAACTCAGAAACACGCAACCCCGTAGAGTACAAAAGCTCAACAATCGCGCGATCCCGGAGATTTATCTGATTGTCTTTACTACAATCTGCATTTCTCAACCGCTCCAATTCTTCCTGCGTAATTCCCGTTACATCACGAGGGTCATTTTTTACCAGTTCAATTTTTTCTGGAGAAAGCAGTTTCTTTCCCAAATCTCGTCGATGACAGAATTTGAGAAAGGTCCGAATCGGGATGAGATAAATATTTTGTGTAGAACGAGAAATACGTTGTCCGGAGTGGATAGATTTTTTTGTGAAAATTCGATCGCGATAATCATCAATCGTTTCAATCGTTATTTCTTCGAGTTCAACATTTTCGCCGATCGTTTCCATAAGCAAATCGAGCGCGCGCGAATAATTCCGAATTGTATTATCACTCGCATTCTGAACCTGCTCGAGGTTCCGGAGATAGCGCGTAACTGCGTCCTTCAATTTCATTTCTTTTTTATTGTAAAGGTTCTCTCATAAAAAAACAGACATCCTTTTTGTTATAACAGCAGGGGTGGGTTTAAAACCCACCCCTACAAGAAATAAATATCTGTAATAAATGTATTATTGCAATGCCTTCACCGCATTTTTCACTTCATCGGTTGAACCAATAAAAATCGTTGTCCGTTCATGCGGTGATTTAATTTCCAAATCCAAAATTTCCGTCCCATGAACATCCAGCGCAAGTCCACCAGCTTCCGCAAAAATCATAGCAAAGGGAGCACATTCAAACGCCAAACGAAGTTTTCCATTTGGATGTTTGGCACATCCCGGGTAGGTAAAGATTCCTTCTCCTTTTTTCAAAATATGATGTAAATCCGGCACCATCCCTCCTGAATAACGAAGTGTTCGTCCCTCTGCAATATATTTCTCAACAAGCGTCAAATACTTCGGATGTATTGCCGTCGCCCGAAGATTTCCCGGCGCAAAATATTTGGAAGTATCTTTCAATTCCAATTTTTTCTGAGTCAACATAAATTCTCCGACATCATTCATTTCAAAAATAAAAACGCCTTTTCCCTTCAGCGCGACAATCAACTCAACTCGTGGACCATAAATCGCATACGCAGATGCCAATAAATCTCGTCCCTTTTTTCCATTTAATTCGCCTCCTTCCCAGATCCCAAAAATGGAACCAATCGTGAGATTCGCCCCCACAAGAGAACTTCCATCCAATGGATCATACGCCACCGTATACTTTCCTCGTGGTGCAGGAAAATACATAAGTTCTTCCTGCTCCTCGCTTGCACAACAAGCTACCAACTGAGAATATTGAAGCTGTTCAATAATAATATTATCCGATAACACATCCAACGTAAGTTGTTCTTCTCCTGAAGAATTTTGTGACTTGGCGACTCCTGTATTTCCGGCACGGAGAGAAAAGTTTATATATTTCACCCCACGAGCGATATGATACAAAATAGAGCGGACATCCGAAGGAGTGTTTTCTTCGCGAAGTGTATGATTAAACGAGTACATGAGAAAAGAGGATCAAGATGTACGCAAATCCTATCACGATTTATGAGGAGCGAAAAGAAATGAAGTGACAAAACATGGCATCATCGAAAAGATAAAAACAACAGGAAATATCTCGCACCTTTTATATTACAAATTCCAAAACTATTCTCGAAAAACCTCAAGCGCTAAAATTCCCTATTATTCGGCACGAAAAGACTGACTTGTCTCCGGCTCTGGAATTGTATTTCGTAAAATTTCCACAGAAGAAGGCATTGATTCTGCTGTTTCTGCCAGAATTGGCGCAGAGACAAAAATACCCGATTCTTTAATTTCTAAAATTTGACGTCGATGAATTATTCGCACATTTTTCCAGAAGAGAATACCCGATGCAGCCTCTAATGAAAGGAGTTTGGGGGAAAGAGTGTCGAATGAAAAATCACAACATTTCCCTATTGGTTCTGGTTTTTCCTTTTGTTCAAATACGGGTGATCCAATAATCTTTACCTCATTCTGAAGTATCTGCTGCAAACGAGGAAATTCTTCTGCTGAGATTAAATCTGAAAGAGATTCTACCCATATTTCCTCGCGCGACCAACGCTGAATTTCGGTAAGAGAAAGTAATTGTATCCCTTCGGCCGATCTCACCCAAAGAGCCGGAATTTCTCCTGTACTCGGGTCTACCACGACATCACGAACCCGCCCCAAAGGCTCTCCATTACGAGATAGTATCCACGTACCACAAAGCTGTTTCCAGGTAGTTAACATGATATCTGCTGAAAGAATTTCGTGATTCCCTCCTTGATAATCTTTGGAACGGTCGTCATTTCGTCCGATGAAAATTTTCCCAAGACAAAAGCCTCTGTTGGCATTTTTTCGATCATTTCATTGCGTACTCCAAATTTCAAACGGGGAAACTCATTTGTCCCTAGTGCTTCGACAATAGACTTAATACCATTATGTCCGCCCGTTCCTCCATTTTGTTTTATGCGAAGCGTCGTAAAAGGAAGATCTACGTCATCATGCCAAATCCATATATTTTCTGGTGAAATTTTGTAAAAATGAGCCACTGCTCCTGTCGCTTTTCCTGAAATGTTCATATATGTATTGGGTTTGAGGAGAATTACTTTTTCGCCCCCAATCTGCCCGGTACAAATAGACCCAAAGAATTTTTTTTCTTCTTTCCATGCAGAAAAGTTATGCACCTGAGCTAATTGTTCTACTGCCAAAAATCCAAAATTGTGACGTGTTTTCTCATATTCACGACCAATATTTCCCAAACCAACAATTAAAATCATCGAGGCGATTGTACTTTTTTCCGTAGAAAAATAAAATGCGAATGATGCGACAACAAAACACATACAATTCCCGCAATATTTTCTCGTTGTTGTTTATCTTTTTCTTCATATTTTTTCTCCTCTACAATTTGGCAAACTTCCTCCATGAAAGCCAGAAAATAAATAATGAAATTGATCAAATCAGAGCACAAAATGCGGCAGCAAAAGAAGAATTACAAGAAAAAAAACAACAATTAGACTATCTCGAAACAACCCAGCGTGTGGATAAAGAAGCGAAGATGCAGATGAGCAAAAAACTTCCCGGGGAAAAGGTTTTGGTGTTTGTGGGTGATGAAAATTTTCAAAGAGCCGCGTTAGGGGCTGCGAAGTTAGCATTACCACAGCCGTTGA
>JAGYLK010000057.1 GCA_018401175.1 Candidatus Altimarinota bacterium | reverse complement strand
TTAAAACCCATCCGTAATGGCGGCGTTTTCTGCCGTAAATTCTTCAATGGAAAAAAGAGCTAATCCTCTTTCGGAAATCTTTTTTCGCGCTTCATTTTCTGATTCAGCCCAAACAGTTCCTGAAAATTTCTTTCCCTCAGGATTCACTGCAACGAAGTGATATCTATTTTTTTGTCCGTCCATCACATAAATTCTCGCAGAAAAGGGGGAACGCTGCAACGTTTTATTTTTCTATTATTGCTCTAATAAACTCTCGAAACAGCGGATGTGGACGAAGCGGTCGGGATAAAAATTCTGGATGAAATTGAGACGCAATCATAAAGGGATGATCTTCGATCTCGACTATTTCGACCAATTCGTGATCCGGAGAAATACCTGAAATACGGAATCCATTTGCTTCAAATTCTTCCCGATAGGCATTATTGAATTCAAAACGATGACGATGACGCTCTGATATTTCTTCTGCTCCATAAATTTTTCTTGCTTTCGTTCCTTTTTTTAGAATTGCAGGATATGCCCCCAATCTCATCGTTCCTCCTTTTTTCCGAATATTTCTCTGCTCTGGGATGAAGTGAATTACGTGATTTTTAGATTTCTTTTCTTCATCAAATTCTTCACTCGTTGCATCTTTTATGTTCAAAATATTGCGGGCAAACTCAATCGCCATAATCTGTGATCCGAGACACAGTCCCAAATACGGTTTTTTCTGTTCTCGACAATATTGTGCTACTCGAATTTTTCCTTCAATTCCTCGATTCCCAAATCCTCCGGGAACAACTACGCCAGCAACTGATTCCAGTTTCTGTAATTCTTCCGCATCATTTTCTTCAATTTTCTCCGTATCAATCCACTCAATTTCTGTTTTCCAACCATGATGAAAACCGGCTGCTTTTATAGCTTCAATAACCGATAAATACGCATCATCCAACTCATTATATTTCCCCGCTAATCCAATAGAAATTGTTTTTTTAGTTCGTTTTATTTTGTCTACTAGGTCACTCCAGTCATCCAAATTACATTTCAATTGTTCTAAATGAAGCTTTCGGGCAAGTGTCTCGCCTAAACCAAATTTCTCATATCGAAGCGGCACTTCATAAATTGAAGAAACGGTTTCTGAAGGAATCACGCAGTCTTCTTCAACATCGCAGAAAAAAGCGATTTTTTTTAAAATTTTCTTTGGAATTTTCACATCCGCACGAGCAAAAATAAAATCTGGCTGAATTCCCGCCATTCGTAATGTTCGTACCGAAATCTGTGTTGGTTTTGTTTTTAATTCTCCTGATGCCTGAAGCCAGGGAAGAAGTGTCAAATGCATTGATACTAAATTTTCTCCGTGTTTTCGTTTCATCTGGCGAAGCACTTCGAGAAATGGTTCTCCCTCTATGTCTCCAACGGTTCCCCCGATCTCTACTACCAAAACATCTACGTCCATTTTCTTCGCTGCCAACTCAACCTTTTCCTGAATTTTTTGGGTAATATGTGGAACCACTTGAATCGTTCCTCCTAAATATTTCCCCTCCCGTTCTTCTGCCAAAACTTCTGAATAAATTCGCCCGGTCGTCACAGAACAAGATTTCTGAAGTGGCGTATCGATAAAACGTTCGTAGTGCCCGAGGTCCAAATCTGTCTCCGCTCCGTCGTCTAAAACAAAAACTTCCCCATGCTGAAATGGGCTCATCGTTCCGGGATCAACATTCAAATACGGATCCAATTTCATAATCGCAACCTTCACTCCCGCAGATTTCAAAATTGCGGCTGTAGAACTCGCCACAATTCCCTTTCCGAGGCTAGAACATACTCCCCCCGTTACGAAGACAAACTTTGTTTCTTTCATCGCAAGAAATTGTACGATGAAATAAGGCGTCACGCAAAAATTTTAAGAAGAAAATTTATCTGGATAGAGAGGAATCTTTTTTATTAAAACGTTCTGCATATTTTCGAATAGAATACATATCTTTGAAAGTACTGCTATCTGCCAAACGAATATAACTATTAAATATCTTAAAACGAGCCAGTATTCGCTCTAATTTATTCGGAATCGATTGTTGCAAATTTGATGATAACTCAATCAACATTTCTTTATCGTCTCGTGGCAATTCTTGTTCTCCCTGTCGACTCAAAAAACTCAACCATTGGACAACCGAGGGCGTCAAAATAAAAATATTTTCAGTAATCAAACGGGCTTTTATACGAGAATCATTTTGGAATTCCAACACTTTTTGTAATGCCGATTGTATATTTTTATTTTTTGTTTCTAATAAAGATGAAATGTTTTGTTGCACTTTCTCTAAGCTCATATATAAACCTTCTCGATCCGCTGGGGTTGCATTTCCATTGAAGCTCTCTGCCTTCTCTACTATGCTTAATAATTTTTGAGAAACATCTCGTAACACATCTTTAATATCTTGAGAGGAAGGTTCTTCCCCTGCCCGATTTTCATTTCCTATCGTTGCTTGTTTCTCTAAAGAAAATATTTCACTCATCATTACTATGATAACACGTATTAATTTATTGTCAATATTTCCTCAGTAAATGCACATGCTCCAAAACATCATGTACCCGCAAATATCTCGCTCCCGAATCAATCGCAATTTGTGCTGCGGCTAAATTGGGCTCTATCTCATATCGATGCTCGCCAAGAAATCGTTTCCGAGAATGCCCAATCATCACTTCATATCCCGGCACTAATGCTGCGATTTTCAATAATTTCTCATTACATTCCATTGTTTTCCCAAACCCAATATTTGGATCCAAAATAATCGCCCCAGGCGCAATCCCCGCTCGAATTAATTCTTCATGACGTGCTAATAAATCATCACATACTCTATTTACTGAATCAATTTTTTGTTCATGCACTTCATTCAATGTATTCCCAGGAAAGTGCCCTACAATCACTTTTTTCGCAAACTGCGCTACCAGTTCTTGCATTCTTGAATCAGAAACTCCTGAAATATCATTGAGAATTTCGCCTCCAGAACGGAAGAATTTTTCTGCGGTTTCCCAATGACGCGTGTCGAGAGAAATAGAAGGACGAATATCTGGATCAGATAAAAATTCTAAAACAACGTGCTCTACCCGACTCCACTCCTCTTCTGGAGAAACGGGCGTCGCTGTCGGACGAGTCGATTCTCCCCCCATATCGATAAAAGATGCTCCTTCGTGGAGCATTTCTTTGACCCGAGAAATGGCTGATTCCGGCTCAGAAAACTCGCCCCCATCAGAAAAACTATCCGGTGTAACATTGAGAATGCCAAAAATTTCGCAGGTCATATGTTTTTGTTTTTTTTAAATAAATCACCTCTACTATACGTTGAAGCGACCTCTTTCGTCGAGTAATTTCTCTTTGCAACGAGGACAAAAGTGTATGAAATATGAATGACAAAAAATGAAATATATTGAAAAGAACTGCCTCTCATTTTTATTTTTGGAAAATCTGGTACACTATTCGTGAAAAATTTTCTCTATGAAATCACCCATTGTCGTTCTCGAAGGATTAGATGCTTGTGGAAAATCAACTCAAACCGACATCTTGATACAAAATCTCAAAGAACGCGGAATCAGTGTGGGATTTGTTCGATTTCCGGGATATGAAAAAACAGTCGCCGGACGCCGTATTGCTGCCTATCTTCGAGGAGAATTCGGAGAGATGAAACATATTGACCCGCGAATTGTTGCTTCGTTGTATGCCTCAGACAGACTCGAACAAATAGAAGAAATCGAGAAACTCCGCGCAGAAAATGATTTACTGCTCTGTGATCGAGGAGTTACTTCAAACTTAATTTACACCCCTGCTCGTGGAGGAAAAAAATCAGAAATAACCGCATTAGAAAAATACGTTGAACAACTCGAATACGACATACATGGATTTCCTCGAGAAAGTTTGGTTATTTTTCTCGATGCGAGCATGGAAGCGCGAGCAAAAATTCATGCGGCAAAAAACAGACTCGCTGATCTCCACGAAGCGGATGAACGATATTTACAACAAGTACGAGAAGTAGCTCTCGATCGCTGTAAACGAGATTTTCGATGGGTAAAAATTCCCGTGGACAAGGGCGGTGAATTGCGACGACGCGAGGAAATTGGAAATGAAATATTGGCACTTGTGCTTGAAAAATTGCAGAAAAAAAATGTACTTTCTGATGCACAACAACCTTTATTTTGATGCTGCTTTCCAAAGACTGGCCACGGCTTGTATTTGTAGAAATATTCGTCATCTGTGCAGCGCTCTTTGTAGTAAATTTATTGGTTGATTTTTTGGATTTCTCCACTCATCCAGCTATCAAAACGCCGACACCCTATTTTCCGCATGTATTTCAGGGAGACGATCCGACAAATACCGTTTTTGTGAAGAAATTCTGGGCAGAAATTCTCTTCTTTGGGCTCGTATTTTTTGGACAAATAGGTATATTTCGCCTGCGAAAAAAGATTTTTATTCCTCATTTCCGAACGAATGGCTGAAATCATTTCCGGTCGCGACATTGCCGCAACAATTATTGAGTCTGATCTCATCGCCCGAGTTGAAACGCTGAAAGCAAAAGGGATTCTTCCAAAGCTTGTGGTAATTCTTGTAGGAGAACATCCCGCCAGCGCTTCCTATGTACGACAAAAGGAGAAATTTGCCGAACGTGCCGGAATTATTTCTGAAGTGCGACGATTTGAAGCTTCTGTTTCGGAAGATGCGATTCTCAATCAAATAGAAACTATAAATAACGATGAAACTATTCATGGCGTCATTGTTCAGCTTCCCCTCCCCGATCATATTTCTGTGGAAAAAGTGTTGAAAAAAATACGTCCTGAAAAAGATGTCGATGGATTTACCGCGACAAATGTTGGAAATTTATTTCTCGGAGAACCCGGTCATCAGAGTTGTACCCCAAAAGGAATTATTCGCTTGATTGATGAATCAAAAACGGAAATCAAGGGAGCAAATGCAGTTGTTCTTGGACGCAGTAATATTGTAGGAAAACCGGTGGGATTATTATTGCTCAACCGTGGCGCAACCGTTACAACCTGTCATAGAGGGACAAAAGATGTAGATTTTTTCTTGAAACAAGCAGATATTGTTGTTGTCGCCGTTGGAAAGATTGGTCTTGTCAAAGGAGAACAATTGAAACCTGGTTGTACTGTTATTGATGTTGGAATCAACCGAACAGAGGAAGGAAAACTCGTCGGAGATGTTGATTTTGAATCCGCGGAAAAGGTGGCCAGAAAAATTACTCCCGTCCCAGGAGGAGTTGGACCGATGACTGTTGTCAGCTTGATTGAAAACACAATCGAAGCGGCAGAAGCAGTTAGCTAACAGTTTACAGTTTACAGTTTGTAGTTTGAAGATTGTAGTTTGTGACAAACCTCACTTCCCCACCCTCCCATGCACTGGAACCGGCGCAATTATTGCCGCTTTATCCAGTTTTTTGACATCTAATTGATTTCCACAATTTTTACAGAATTTCGCGTCATGATCATGATGTGGAAAATGACAAAATTCACAGACATGCAATCGTTTCCCAAAAAAGTGATCGAGAAAAATACGCGTCACAATGGCCGTCAACATCGACATCGTCGCCACTCCCAAAATAATAACCGCTCCCGCTAAAATTTGTCCCCCTCCTGTCACCGGAACGATGTCTCCATAACCAACTGTTGCCATCGTCACCAAAGCCCACCACAGAGCGTCTCCCAGAGAAAAAATCGCAGGATTAAATCCATGTTCTAATAAATATGCCCCCAGTCCACTCATAATCCACACAACCACAAAGGAAGTTCCCAAAATCTGAAATTCATGACGATAGTGGGAAAACGAACGCAAAAAATTTAACAAAAAATCGGAATATCGAAGGACTTTCAACAGCTGCAGTATTCGCAATAACCGAAGCCCTCTCAAGAATGCAAGATTGAAATGTGACAATCCCGAGACAACGACAAGCAAATCAACAAGCCCCAACGGAGAAAAGATAAACTTCCATCGCTGTGGTGAAACAAACAGACGCAGTACATATTCAACGGCAAAAAATCCAATAACCACTTGGTCAAAGAGGAGAAAATAATAGAGATAATTCTGGAAAAACTCGCTATGCTCGAAGGCAAAAGAAAGCGTAGAGAGAGCAATCAAGAAGAGTAATGTATGTCCAAAAAAACGCCCAGCACGAGACTCGTGATTTTCGAGTAAATCGATCAACACCGCGTGTATTTTTTGTTTCATTTTTATTTGCTCTGTCATTGTGCCAGAGGGAACGGGATTTGAAAATAGTTTTCTTGAGAAATACTCCTAAGTCCTCCTTTCTCAAAAAAATCCCCCTTAGTCCCCCTTTCTCAAGGGGGAAATTAAAAATCTTTTAAAAACAAAATCCTTCGCACTTCCCCTCTTGCTTGTCTTGTCGTAGTGTAAACGAAGAGAGAAGAAAGAGGGAACGACGACCGGACCAAACATCTAGGGGAGATTTCCACACATAGGAAAGAGCAGCAACAACCGAAGTTGTGCTGCTCTGAATTTTCCCGAGGTCTGTGGTTACCATGTAAATGGATTATACCAGCGCCGTGTGGAACTAGTAGTTACAGTAGCTTTTGGAGTTGGAGCAACCTTTCTCTTTCCACCTATCTGATAAGAATGCTCCCCAGCATTACGCTGAATATC
>JAGYLK010000056.1 GCA_018401175.1 Candidatus Altimarinota bacterium | reverse complement strand
AAGACCGTCTAACTCGAGGTCTCGAGTCTCTCCCGTTTGCGTATCAGTAAGCTCAATTTTTTCGAGTTTATTTTCTCCTTTCAAATCACTTGGTGCGGTGTTCCAGATTATTTCAATTTTTGGGTTGTTCATTACTCGTTGAATCATTGGTTTGCTAGCGCGCATTTCATCGCGGCGGACAAGTTGATATACTTTGTCTGCAAACTTAGTAAGAAAGGACGCTTCTTCGCAGGCAGAATCTCCTCCTCCGACAACCGCAACCGTTTTCCCCCGGAAAAACGCTCCATCGCATGTTGCGCAAGCTGAATATCCTCGTCCCCAAAATCGTTCTTCTCCCTTTCCTAAATCAAGCCAGCGAGCACTTGCTCCGGTGGCAATAATTACTGAATCAGCGGTTATTTCCTCTTCTCCAATCCAGAGATGAAGTTCGTCCGGATTTCTGAAGTCTACTTTTTCTACATATTTAAATTCAGTGCGGGCACCAAATTTTTTTGCTTGTTCGCGGAGCATATTCATGAGCATCGGGCCTGTCATTCCCTCTGTTGCGCCTGGCCAGTTTTCAATTTCCGTCGTGCCCATGAGCTGTCCCCCGGGTTCTTTCCCTTCGAAAACAAGGGGATTTAAATCTGCGCGAGCCGCATAAATAGCTGCTGTAAGTCCCGCAGGACCAGATCCGATAATGACGAGCTTTTCGTGTTTCATAGTCATGTTTTTTAAAAAAAGAACGGAGGAACTGGCTTTTACGTTTGCAAGCAGTCACATTTTTTGTATCGTTCTCTTGTATTGTAAAACTTTCACACAAAATGGAAAAAATTTTCCCCGATTGGTTCATGTTTTTCTGGAATTACGAAGTAGCGGATAATACGCTGGGACAGTTGGCGATAGCCATTGTGGTCTTCTTCGCTCTTTTGATTGGGATAAAAGTGGCTCGGAGTATTTTTGTTCGTAAATTTTCAATCATTGCTCGGCGAACATCAACAACATGGGATGACGCCTTTGTTTCCGTAATTCAAAAGGTTTCTAATTTTTTCTTTCTCCTTTTTGCTCTCTACATAACGGTTGATTTATTTCTTGACGTCCCTTCCTCATTGGAGAAATTTATTCGAGCAATATTTATAATTTCCTTTGCGTATGAGGCAATTAAGATTTTGAGATCAGTTCTTTCATTTGTTCTGGGAAAGTCAAATATAGGGAAAAATAAAACCTCGTTTCACGGGGTGATGCTTATGGTAAATATTGCACTATGGTCTATTGGAACGCTCGTGGTCTTAGACAATTTGGGGTTTGATATTTCCACTCTTGCGGCCTCTCTCGGGATTGGAGGTATCGCGATTGCGCTTGCGGCACAGAATATTCTCGGCGATTTATTTTCGAGTTTTACGATTTATTTCGACAAACCGTTTCAGGTTGGGGATTATATTGTTGTTGGCGCACACGAGGGAACGGTGAAAAAAATCGGTCTCAAAACAACGCGAATTGAGGCATTGCGGGGAGAAGAGTTGGTTATTTCGAACAAAGAGCTAACGGAATCACGCGTACAGAATTTTAAGGAATTGAAAAATCGACGAGTCGAATTCAAGTTTGGGGTGACGTATGACACGCCCCCCGCAAAACTTCGGATGATTCCAAAAATTGTTGAGGAGGTGACAAAAAAAATTGAATTGGCGGATTTTGACCGAGCGCATTTTCATACCTTTGATGACTCAAGTCTAGGGTTTGTTGCTGTTTATAAAGTATTAACGGGGGACAAGCGGGCGCATATGGATGTACAGGAACAGGTAAATCTTGGTATTTTGGAGCACTTCGAAAAAGAAAAAATTGAAATGGCATTCCCAACACGGACGGTGTATGTGAAGAATTAGATTAAAAGGAGAAGAGTCCAAAAACTTAAAAGCGAGGCGAGGGCTTTTTATAATTGAAAAAAAAGAAGAAACGATTACACTTTCGTTGATTTTGTGCCCTTTTTGAAATGGAAAAAAACTACGATCACAACGGTTCAGAAGACGCGATTTATGCTTCTTGGGAAAAGGCGGGAGTGATGACGGCTGACGCTTCTTCAACAAAAAAACCTTACACTATCCCGCTTCCGCCACCGAACGTTACGGGACAATTGCACTTGGGACATGCCGCGATGTTGGCAGTAGAAGATATTTTGATTCGGTACAAAAAAATGACCGGACATGAAACGCTCTGGGTTCCAGGGACCGATCATGCCGCGATTGCGACGGAAAATGTAGTGCTCAAGCATTTGGGGTTAAAAACGCGCGAAGAAATGACGCGCGAAGAATTTCTATCTGAATGTCGAAAATTTGCCGGAGAAAAACATGATCGCATTACACATCAGATTAAAAAAATGGGCGCGCACCTCGACTGGACGCGTGAAGCCTACACCTTTGATTCCGAGAGAAATTTTGCTGTGAACTGGATTTTCAAAAAATTGTACGAAGATGGACTCATTGTCCGAGGACACCGAATGATAAATTGGTCTATTGGAGCGCAATCCGTTCTCGCAGACGATGAAGTAGAATGGGAAGATAATCAGGCAGACTTTTATGAATTTTGGTGTGGACCATTTCTCATTGGAACGGTTCGAACAGAAACAAAATGTGCAGATTCTCCGGTGGTGGTTCATCCGGAAGCGACATACGTTCGTGCAGTAAATGCAGAAGGAAAAGAATGCATCGTGACCAAGAAGTATTATGACGCACACACACAGTTACGAAAAGATTTTCAGATTCAAGAAGTTGTTCTGGGGGAAGCGTTGGTTGGCGAAGAATTTACGGCTGAAACCTATGCCGGTCCACGAGAATTCTGGGTAATTGCAGATGAAATTATTGATCCCGGGTTTGGGACAGGGGCAATGACTATTTCCGCATCTCATTCACCAGACGATTTCGAACTCGCACAACGAAGAGATTTGCCGTTGATTCAAAAAATAGATTTCGCAGGAACGATGACTGATATTGCTGGTCCATGTGCAGGAATGCCAGTACATGAGGCTCGAAAACGCGCAGGAGAACTTTTGGAAGAAAAAGGACTCCTCTTTGAAAAACGTCCACATCCAAATCGAGTGCCGAAATGTTATCGCTCGGGAACAATTGTTGAGCCGATGTTGTCGCCACAATGGTTTATTTCTGTGGAAAAGGAGTTTGAAGATTGTTTTGTGACAGATAGCAATGGAGTATCCTCTATTGTCCCAAAAGGAAAAGGGAAAAAAACAACATTGAAAAAATTAATGCAAGAAGCGGTTCGTGAAGGACATATCAAAATTGTGCCCAAGCGATTTGAAAAGGTATATTTTCAGTGGATTGATAATCTTAGAGACTGGTGTATCAGCCGCCAGATTTGGTGGGGACATCGAATCCCGGTGTGGTACGACAAGGATGAAAATATTCATCTTCCGGTGGAGAAAACAATTCTCTTTGCTCGACACGGAGAGAGCGAGGCGAATGCCAAAAAAATTATTGGTGGTGATTATCCGTTAACTGATCAGGGACTTCGAGATGCTCGAAAAATTGCGGAGAAAATCCGAGGGAAAGCCATTACAAAGATTATCTGTTCCGATTTAAAACGGGGGAAACAAACCGCGGAAATTGTTGCGTCTGAACTGAATATTCCCTTTGAAA
>JAGYLK010000055.1 GCA_018401175.1 Candidatus Altimarinota bacterium | reverse complement strand
ATATATTCTCTCGGAGTTTGTTGGCAAAAATTTTGATCCGGAATTCAAGCCACACTTTTCTCCTCCAGAAATGCTAGAATTAGGTATTTTTGAAGGAAAATATCTCAATGATTGTCATGATGAATTCCCGGAGGAATGGTTTGAGAAGGCAAGACACTCTCTCGATAAACCCGATATCGAGTGTAATTATTTCAAAATAAAATCGCGGCAACCTCTTTCCGTTTGGCGACAGAAATTATGGATTACTCCGAATGATCCTGATGTTCGCGGATGGTTTCAGTGGTATTGTCGATATTATTTAGGACGAAGAGATGCCGCGTTAGACACGCGACAAATAAAGCGTTGGAAAGCATTTTCACGTCATCAAGGACAAATACGAAAAAATTGTGCGGCAGGCGATTTGAATTGTCGTCCAAAACAGAGACAAGCACTTCTTCAATGGTCATACAATCCATTTCTTTAGCTCCATTGTACAACTCGCCACCCCTTTCTTTTTGCAATTGTTAGAAGGGCTTCTCCCGGATTTACGGCGACGGGTACGCCAACTGCATCGAGAATAAATCGATCTGAATAGCTATCTCCAAAATACTCTGCCTCTTCGAGTTTCGCACCGTGCTTCTTGCAAAATTCTTGCGCATAAAAAACTTTCCCTTCTCCTCCCGAAAATGGATCTTCTATATTTCCTGTAAATACTCCATTTTTTATTTCTAATCGATTGGGGCATACATGTTCTATCCCGAGTACTTTTGCAATAGGAGCAACAATTGGTGCTTGCGAAGCAGTAAGAAGACAAACAACCCGGTCTGTTTGGAGACGATCATTCAAAACGGCGCGTGCATCATGCATAACTCTTGGCAGCACCTTTTTGTGACAGTGTTTTTCAGTGAACGGTTTCATTTCCGCCTCCGTTTTTCCAATAAATTCCTCTAACTGGAATTTCAAAAAATCCTCTCCAATGCGTACTCCAGCAATATATTGATCGAAAAATTTTCGAGACAGTTCCATTGCATTCGCAGGAGCAATCCCTTCTTCTATCAGAAATTCTTTCCAGGAAACATCGCAGTCGTTTGCAATAAGCGTATGATCTAAATCAAAAAAACTAACCTTGGGCATGAAAAAAAATTATATCGCAGAAACGGTATCATATTCTTCTTTTTTTAAAAATGAGTTCTTTCAACTTTTTTTTCATGAAATTCCTGTGAAACAATTTGCCAGACCCTGAAAAATCCGTACACTACTGCTGTTTTCTCCCACTACCACGCATGTGCGGAATCATTGGTATCGTAAAACCGAAAGACAACGTAGTTCTTGATTTGTACGACGGGCTCTTAATGTTACAACACCGTGGACAGGATTCTGCCGGTATGGTGAGTTTTGATGGAAAAAAATTTCGAGATCAACGAGGATTTGGCCTCGTAAAAGATGCCTTTACTCAGGAAGGAATTCAAAAGCTTACCGGAAGATTTGGACTCGGACATTGTCGTTATACAACCTGTGGCAGTTTTGACGTTCTTGATGAGGCACAACCGTTTTTCGTAAATGCGCCATTAGGGATTTTTCTCATTCATAATGGAAATCTTACGAACACAGAAGAACTTCAAGAACGAGTACAACAGAAATATCGTCGTCATTTACGGACAGATTCAGATACCGAAGTAATGTTAAATGTCTTTGCCGACAAGATTCATCAAGTAATGAAACATAATCCAGAAGTAGGAAATAAAGAAGCTTTGTTTAAAGCAACGGAAAAGCTTATGAAACGAGTACAAGGGGCATATTCGATTATTACTATTGTTGATGGAGCGGGAATGTTTGCTTTTCGAGACCCATATGGGATTCGTCCATTAGTATTGGGAAAAAAAGAAACAACAAAGGGAACAGAATGGATTTTTGCATCAGAAGACGTGGCAATCAAAACATTGGGGTTTGAAGTTGTTCGAGATGTTGCTCCGGGAGAAGCAATTCTCATCGATTACAACGGAGAAATGTACGCACATCAGTGTGTTCCTGGAAAGCTCTATCCTTGTATTTTTGAATACGTATACCTGGCTCGTCCAGATACAATGATTAATAAAATTTCTGTGTATAAAACACGTCTTCGTTTGGGATCTTCTTTGGCGAAGCAGATAGAACCCCTTCTTGAGAAATTAGAAATCGATTCCATAATCCCTGTCCCCGATTCGGGGCGTCCATTGGCGCTCCAAATGTCACAAGACTTGGGCATAAAATACAGAGAAGGATTGGTAAAAAATCGATACATTGGGAGAACATTTATAATGCCGGGGCAAGCAGAAAGGCAAAAATCTATTCGTCAAAAGCTGAATCCCATTGAACTTGAATTTCGAAATAGGAATATTCTTCTTGTAGATGATTCTATTGTTCGAGGAAATACGATGAAGCAAATTATTGAGCTCTGTCGAAAAGCAGGCGCCAAAAAGGTATATGTTGCAAGTGGAGCACCTCCAGTAATAAATCCAGATGTATATGGAGTTGATATTCCAACTCGTGCAGAATTAATCGCTAATAACTTGACGATTGATGAAGTCAGGAAGGTTATTGGAGCGGATGAATTATTTTATCAAACAGTTCCCGATCTCATTGAGGCTGCTCGTGTAGGAAATCCGGAAGTCGATGGGTTTCATACGGGGGTATTTGATGGGCATTATCCAACACCAGAAGTAGATGAGGAATTATTACGAAAGGTTGAATTCTCTGGACGAGGTACCCAAAAATCAAATAAAATCCCCTTTCCCCAAATTTCATCTTCAAATTAATGACCTTCCTTGATTTTTTGTCTCCGGTATTGCGACGTCCTCTTCACTGGATAAGCATATTTCTGCTTACAGGAGCAGTTCTCCTTTCTCTGTATTTGGTACTCCCTCCCGTAGAGAAATATACCATTTTTTTCACAGTTAAACCGGTGGCCGCGGAAGAAAAGAGTTTTTTGAATGATGGAGTAGAATCAGCAGAAAAAATTGCAGAAATGATTGCGGGATGGGCAAAAGATCCAAATTTTCAGCAAGAAGTACTGAAGATCGCAGAAGTTGATGTTTCTGGATTAAAACGAAAGATGGCGGCTCGAAAACAAAATCGTTTAAATGTTTTTTGGACGGTAAATCTTTCTGGCAAGGATCTGGAAAAAGCAGATGCTTTATTGGCAGCCATCCAAACTCTCTTGAAAGAAGAAATTGAACAAACGAATATTGACTCTGTTATTCCTATAAAAATAACGGATCCCAAATTGGCGGTTGAACCACTTACGGTTCCTCTTTCATGGGTTCTCATTGCGGTGTTTATACTCAGTGTGGCATGTGCAACAATTATTGCGTATGTGCGAGAATCCTTTAGGGGATATATTTCTTTTGTAGAGCAAGTATATGAAATATTTCCTGAATCAGCAGTCCTTCGTATAAATGAAAAAATAGCAAAACATGATCAAAGACAAATGAATGATTTCATAGAAACATTTGAACTCCCCCGTCTTGTGAGCACCTTTCCAATTGCTGGCAAATATTTCGAGGTTACTCCCCTTGCTGATTGTATGAAAAAAGAAGGAACCCCGCTGTTGTTGGTTCATTTGGGAAAAACGAAACGTCGAGAGCTTCAGAATCTCAACGCTATTTTGGGAGATGGAATTGGTATTATTGTTTTTGAAAAATGAACGATCAAAAGTTGACGTATGCCGCATCAGGAGTGAATATATCTGCTGGAGAACAGGCAAGTAAGGCGGCTTATAAAAATGCAAAAACAACGTTTGCCTCTCGAGAAACAATGATCGGAGCGCCGCTTCAATTAGATGGTGGATTTGCTGGAGCATTAGATTTTGGTGACTTCCTCCTTATTCAAAATGATGATGGAACTGGCACAAAATCTGAAATTGCGGAACGATGTAAAAAATACGATACGTTGGGCGAAGACTTATTGGCGATGGTTGCGGATGATGCGATTTGCGTAGGAGCGGAATGTGTTTCTGTGAGCAATACATTTGATGTTCCCTTCATTGATCTCGAAATGATTGAAACAGCAACGGCGAGTTTGGCTCGAGCATGTATTCAACAAAAAATAGTTATTCCTGGGGGAGAAATCGCAGAAGTCCCTGGAGCTTGCTCCCGAATGATTTGGAATGCTACTGCTATTGGAGTGGTAAAAAAAGAAAAATTTATTACCGGAAAGAATATACAAAAAGGACAGGCTATTATTGGTTTAGCTGGAAGAGTGTTGCGGTCGAATGGAGTTTCGTTGGCACGGAAGATTTGTGAAACAAATTTTGGGGAAACCTGGCATGACATAGAGTGGAACGATGGAAAAACCTGGGGAGAAATACTTCTTACTCCTAGTAAAATTTTTCATCGATCGGTGTTAAATGCGGTCTTGGGAGGATTTGATGAAAAACGAAAATTCACTATTTCGGGAGTCATTCATATTACCGGAGGAGGAATTCCTGGAAATGTTCCGCGTCTTCTTCCCTCGGGACTTGGGGCGCGATTTGATGATCTTCATTCCCCGCATGAAGCATTGGCAGAGCTCAAGCAATTAGGAAATGTTGATGATGCTGAAGCGTATAAAACATGGCATTCGGGAACAGCAATGATGATCATTTGTAATGCTGAAGATACTTCTTCTATTTGTGATGCACTCAACGCTGAAGACGAAGAATTGCAAGCAAAAAAAGTTGGCGAGATTACAGACTCAGGTAAAATTGAGATACTTTCGAAATATTCGGGAGAACTTCTCAATTTTTAACCCATAAGGAATATGATTTTTCATTTTCAGGCCGGAGACGTAACGCTATTTGATGAAGATAAAGCGTATTTTGAGAAACGATTTTCCCCCCTCAAGAAATATATGGGAGATGTGTCACAAAAAGAAGTGACCGACACTATCACTGCCGAGATAAAACTGCAGAAATTAAAACATAACTCCGGAGACAGGTTTCAGGCTGTTGGAACGATTACGTGTAAAAACCATGGAACGTTGCGCGCCGAGGTAGATGCGGATAATATTAAAAAATTAGCAGATCTTTTGCACGACAATCTCAAAACCCAGATTCGCCGTTCAAAAGAAAAAATGATCGCAAAGTAAGAAAAGTTTTTTTGTTCTTTTAAA
>JAGYLK010000054.1 GCA_018401175.1 Candidatus Altimarinota bacterium | reverse complement strand
AAATCTATGAAAAAAATCTGTACCGTTTCCGGAGTTGAGTTCGAAATCACCGAAGATGATCTCAATTTCTATGAAAAAATGAGCGTTCCTGCACCGACTTTGTGTCCAGAAGAACGACAACGTCGCCGCATCTCGTTCCGAAATTTCAACCACCTATACCAAAGAAAATGTGATGCAACAGGAAAAAATATAATCTCTATGTACGACGCCAAACAACCTTTTCCCGTCTATGAAAATGAATATTGGTGGAGCGACCAATGGGACGCTTTTCAATACGGACAAGACTTTGATTTCACACAACCATTTTTTGAACAATACCAGAAACTCGCGCAAAAGATTCCAAGATTCTCTACATTTAATCTCCAAGCAGAAAACTCGAAATATTCCAATTTTTCGTGGATGTCCAAAAACTGTTATTTAGTTTTCGGATGCGTTCGAGATGAAGACTGCCTCTATGGACATATCGTCTGGGATTCCAAAGATTGTGTCGACAACTTATACGTCTTCCGTTGTGAATGGTGTTCAAATTGTATTGATTGCATAGATTGCTATGACGTGCATTTTTCAACAGAATCTGCCAATTGTAATGAAAGTTATTTTCTTCACGATTGTCGTGGATGTACCAACTGCTTTGGCTGTACAAACTTACGGAATAAGCAGTATTACTTCATGAATAAGAAATATGGAAAAGATGAATATTTTGAGAAATTAAAAAAAGTACAACCTTTCACAGAAAAAACAATTCATGATGGAAAGACGTGGCTTGAAAAAATCAAGCGAGAACAATGCCTTTTCCCTCCCCTTTTTGGAGTAAAAACAGAAAATGTTTCGGGGAATCATATCTACGAATCCAAAAATTGCTTCCACTGTTTTGACACTAAGCAGTGTGAAGATTCCAAATATCTCTATACCGCACACGGCGAACAGAATTGCTATGACATCTCTTTTACAGGAGCCAATGCTCGCTTTTGTTACGACTGTTTGACAATTGGAAACACTGAAAATCTCATCTTTTCTCACGGAATTAGTCAATGTTCAAATCTTGCATATTGTGAGTTGTGTTATAACTCACATGATCTCTTTGGCTGTAATGGATTACGAAATGCTCAGTACTGCATTTTTAATAAACAATATTCAAAAGAAAAATACTTTGAACTTCGTGAAAAAATAATTCAGCACATGAAAAAAACAGGCGAATGGGGCGAATTTTTCCCAATTGAACTTTCTCCTTTTGCATACAATGAATCTATTGTTGGAGAGTACTTCCCCCTCACAAAAGAAGATGCGTTGAAACGCGGTTACAAGTGGAAAGATGAAGAACGAACAACGAAATATGATGGACCAACTGTAGAAATTCTCAATACCATCGAAGATGTCTCCGATGATATTTGTAATCAAATTCTCCCCTGTGAAGCCACTGGAAAAAATTACCGTATTCAAAAAGAAGAACTGCGATTTTA
>JAGYLK010000053.1 GCA_018401175.1 Candidatus Altimarinota bacterium | reverse complement strand
CCAGAATCAAGTTGAAATTCTACTTTTGTTTCATGAATATGTTCAGGTGTTTCAAGTGCTTTGAGTGCGTCAGGAGAGAGATGAATTGTTTTGGCTGCTTCGCCAAGGTTTTTGAGAAAGTTTTCAAATGGTTTTTTCGTGCTCATTTTGGAAGGGGGAAATGAAATATTCCGGGTAATTTTACGGGGGGAAAAAATACTCGTCAAAACTTTAATCTTTGTGTTCAGTGTAAAAAAGAGGGAAGTTTTTGCGCTCATAGTTCAAATCTCTAAACTTCAATCTTCAAACTTCAAAGGAGAGAGTCGAAAAGTGGATGAAAAAGTTGACAAGCAGAGGTCATCCGACTAAATTGCGCCCGAAATAGAACTTTGAATTTCCCAAATGATTGCAAAACGACGTTGGCGTAAACGAATGAGAACCCACGGGTTTCGAGCGCGAATGCAGACTCCCACGGGGCGTCGAGTACTTGCTGCTCGTCGCAATAAAGGGAGAAAATCGTTGAGTGTTGCCGGGAAAGCTTCTTCTTGGAACTAAATTCTCATATGTTGGCACGTAAATTCCGATTCACGACTCGGCTGTTTGACCGAGTTTTTCGTCGTTCAAAACGAATTCGTATTGATGGATTTACGTTTCTCGTTTCTCCAGCTCGTGGTGTGCCTCGTTTCTCTGTGGTAGCAGGGAAAAAAGTTTCAAAATTAGCGGTGGAACGAAACAAAATTCGTCGTCAAATTTACCCAATTTTTGCAGAAATATTGCGAGATACAGTAGACAGTAATGTGATTTTTCTGTACAACGGACCCGCGAAATTTAATCAACATGCCTCGCTCATATCTGCGTGCCAAAAATTAATTCTTCACCTTTCAAATACATGACCGAAAAAAAAACGTTTTCAATGCAGAAATTCTTTAAGAGTTTTGTGATTTGGTTTGCGGTGTTTTACGGAGTTATGTGGGGATATCAAAAGTTTTTTGCGCCTGAGCCAGTTTCAGAAGGAGAAGTTGTTTCTTCGGGAGTAACCATTGAGACTATTCGGGGAGGAGGAAAAATGACCATTGGGAATTTGGCTCAGTGGAATATTTCGAATGATACCGAAAAGACGATTACTTTTGCTGCTCCATGTGGTGCGGAAACATCTCTATTACAAGTATTGCAACTTGAATTAGGGGAAACAACAACCATAAAAGATTTTTCCGATTGTGGAGACGCTGTTGTTGAGGGATTTTCAATTGATCCAGGATCATCGTATACTTTTTCCCTACGGGACTGGAATCAGGAGTTATTTGATATTCCTGGAACATTTGCCATAGAGATGACATTTTCTCCTGAAGGAGGGGATTCAATTGTCGTTCAGTCTGAGCCTATAACTTTCAAGTCGGCAAATCTTTTGAGCCGTTTATTTCGAGCATTAATTACTCAGCCATTATTTAATTTATTGGTTGTTTTTTCCAAACACA
>JAGYLK010000052.1 GCA_018401175.1 Candidatus Altimarinota bacterium | reverse complement strand
AGAGCGGAGGATGGTACTCCCGCTAAGAATACTGCGTGGTATTTATTTTATTTATCTCGTCACGGCGTCCCGCTTGGCGGGACTTGTTAGAGCTATTTACATCCTCGTCATTCTTCCTCGGTGCAAATCCTCGAACTTACTAAGTTCACTTCAATGTGCTACGCGCAATAAATAAAAGTAAATTAGTCCACCGTCGCCGACAGGCTATGGTAGACAGCTTCGTATGCAAATCGCCATGGCTGTGCCAGCCGAAGCTCTTTGAGCGAAGGCTGGTACTCCCGCCAAGAATCGAACTTGGATCTCAGCCTTAGAAGGGCTTTGTTCTATCCATTGAACCACGGGAGCACTTGTGAATTGTACCAAATACTTTCGTTTTCGGCTACTGGTTTGAATATTTATGAGAGAGGCATCGGAACGCCTAATTTTTCGAGAAGGCTGTAATATCCCCAAAGAATCAAGAGAAAGAATCCAGCCATCAAAATGAAATGGTAGAGAAGTTGGTGTTTGTGGTGGAATTTTCGATCTCGATGTTCAATAGAATCGAGAAGTTCATCGCCGAATTTTATAGAGAGAAACGTTCCACTACCAGAGAGGAGGACGATCAACCAAAACGGCCAGGGATGCGTGAGGATTTTCAAAAAAAGAGAGGTCAACTCTGTCGTTTCAAATAATTGAGGAGTTGTCAGAGCACTCCATATTGCTATTGCAAGAGCCATTCCCCAGACAAATATTTCACAAATCCACATCCGAACGCGGAAGAGAAGCCGGAGAGGAAAATCAATAAGGAATCCGGCATCAGCAATTGGTGTGCAGAGAACAAAAAAACTCCATGTGATAATAGAGACCATGCCTCCATTTGCGATTCCATAATGCCAACTTAGCCATATGAAGTAGACCAGGAAAAGAGTAAAGAGAAATATAAATTTTATTGAGACATGTCGCTTTGTATTATGGTGTATTAGGTCTTGTGGCCGAATTTCTTTTATTTTTTCCATTTGTTGGGAGTTTTATAAAAAAAGGAGGGAGAGTCAATGTATTTTCTTTTGATATGAATGAAAAAATTACAGACAAAAAAGCTCCTCTTTTTTTGAGAGAAGCCTTTTCTTTTTTCTATATGAGATTATTTTCGAATTCTATTGGCAGAACCAAGCACATCAATCTTGTGCTCCACCATCTTTTGGATTTCATCACGGGCTGGTCCCAGATATTTGCGTGGATCGAACTCTTTTGGGTTTTCAATGAATACTTTTCGGATCATTGCCGTCATCACGAGACGTAAATCAGTATCAATGTTTACTTTTGCGACCCCATATTTAACAGCTGCGGAAATAGTAGATTCATCAACTCCCTTTGCCCCCGCTAAATCACCACCGTATTTATTTACGAGTTC
>JAGYLK010000051.1 GCA_018401175.1 Candidatus Altimarinota bacterium | reverse complement strand
AAATCATCAATGGTCAAAGTCATTGGAGTTTGAGCAGGAATTTCAACAGTATGTTTCAGAAAACATTTCTCAGGAAGTGAAATATTTTTCATTGCTTCGTCCATTATCAGAACTTCGTATTGCAGAAATTTTTGCAAAAAAAGGATGGAAAGAGTTTGGATCTCTTTTTTCGAGCTGTAATCGAAACTTTCATCTCGGCGGTTCCCAAATTGCCTCTCGTTGGTGCGGGACATGCCCTAAATGCGTTTTTGTTTCATTAATCTTGTCGCCCTGGCTTTCTGCCACACAAATTGAATCCGCCTTTGGTTCTGTGCCGTTTGAAGATTCGAAAAATGAAACGTTGATGAATGAGCTCCTGGGATTAGAAGGAATAAAGCCGCTTGAATGTGTTGGAACGGTTGCAGAAGCACGAGAAGCGGTTTTTTTGGGAAAAGAAAAACATGAATGTTTGAAATCGTGGGCGGAGAAATTTCCTGCACCACACTTCAATCATCGAGAATGGCACGAGCATCAATTGCCAGATGTCTTTGAACAGATTTTGAGAGAAGTGGAGAGTATAAGTTAACAGTTACTAGTTAACAGTTTAGGAATTTATAAAATTATTACCGAATGGGCATAGAAAAACAGATTTCAGAAATTGTCACTCGAAATGAGCGAGTTGAACAAGATAAGCGATGGGAAACGTCGTGGATGAGGCGAATTTCAATTGCGATTCTTACCTACATTTTGGCAGTTTTATTTCTCACACTCATTGATGCAGAAAATGCATTTTTGGCGGCATTGGTTCCTACCGGCGGTTATTTACTTTCCACGATCAGTGCGTCGCCAATTCGAAAATATTGGGAAAAATACCAAAAATGAAATTCTCCGATTTGATTTCAGCCAAGAAGATTTCTATTGCCGGATACGGTGCGGAAGGAAAAGCCGCGGAACAATTTTGTAAAACGCATTGTTCGGGCATTTCTTTACATATCGTGGATCCCATTTCTTCAGCCATTGCAGATGACGGAAGTGTGTGGATTGTTTCTCCAGGAATTCCTCGCGATTTTTTCAGAACTATTCCGAAGGAGCGGGTTACTTCTGGAACAGAAATTTTCTTTGATTCATTGTCAGAGGAAGAGCGACAAAAAGTAATTGGGATTTCTGGAACAAAGGGAAAGTCGACAACGACGAAATTTTGTACGGAATCATTGATGGCTGCTGGAAAAAAAGCAGTTGCGGCAGGAAATTTTGGAGTTCCTCTTTTGGATGTATTTGATGCTTTGAAAGAAGGAACGGTGGATTTTGTCGTGGCAGAGTTATCAAGTTATCAATTAGAAAATTTGGAAACAAGCCCGGGCTTGGCGTTGTTTCTCAATATATTCCCAGATCATCTCGATCGACATGGTTCATTCCCCGCATACAGACAAGCAAAATCAAATCTCTGGCGGCACCAACGAAAAGGAGATTTTCTTTTTGTTCCAAATGAAAGGCAGGATGATTTTCAGACAGCGGCAACGATTGTTCCATCAGATTCGTTGAATCTAGAATTGTTTCCTTTCAATTCATCGTTTCGAGCAGATCACTGGTGTCAAAATTTTGGAGTTGTGGAAAAAATGTTCAAAACTTTACATCTCTCACTTTCTGCAATTCAAAAAACAGCGGCACTATTTTCGGGACTTCCTCATCGATTAGAACATTTTTCTTCTGCGCATAACAGAAT
>JAGYLK010000050.1 GCA_018401175.1 Candidatus Altimarinota bacterium | reverse complement strand
CCACGCAAACAAAATCTGTCAAAAAACACGCATTGAAATTAAGACAGAAATATTGTGAAGTATAAAAATTTTGGCATCTTAAGTTCGAACTCTAGAGTTCGAACTTGCAACCAAAATTTGAATCTCTCTCCAAAATCTGCCACACTGTTGCCACAATGATAGAAGACGAAATGGCTTCTGGGCAGATTCACCCAAAAGGTGCTTCGGTAGTGAGTGCCGATGATGGAGGCGATGAAAAATTTGAAAACGTGCTTCGTCCGAAGAATTTTGACAACTATATCGGACAAACAGAGGTCAAGGAAAATATGCGAATTTTTATATCTGCCGCCAAACAACGTGGCGAGTCGCTCGATCATGCGCTTTTTTATGGACCTCCAGGACTGGGAAAAACGACCATGGCGGGGATTCTCGCAGAAGAAATGGGCGCCAATTTGCGGATGACATCGGGACCAGCACTTGAGAAACCAGGCGATTTGGCCGCTATTTTGACCAATTTGCAGCCCAACGATTTCCTCTTTATCGACGAAATTCATCGATTGCGACAGCCAGTAGAGGAGATTCTCTACACGGCGATGGAGGATTTTGCGATCGATCTCGTTGTCGGCAAGGGACCATCGGCGCGCACCATGCGTATTGATTTACCCAAGTTTACCCTTTTGGGAGCGACGACAATGGCGAGTTTGCTTTCCGGTCCGTTGCGCGATCGGTTTGGGCATGTAGAAAAATTAAGATATTACGAGCCAGATGAGATTGAGCAGATTATTACGCGATCGGCACGGATTTTGGACATTTCCATAGAAAAAGAATCCGCACAACTTCTCGCGCGAAGTTCTCGACGGACGCCACGAATTGCCAATCGATTACTGCGTCGCGTGCGGGATTTTGCCGAGGTCGTCCATCAAGGAAAAATTACCACTCCCGTGGTAAAAGATTCATTGAAGCAGTTGGCAGTTGACGCGATTGGACTTGATCGATCAGATCAAGAATTTTTGCGCACGTTGTGTTTGAAATTCGGTGGGGGACCAACGGGACTTGGTACGTTGGCAGCCGCAATCGGAGAAGATGAACGAACGATTGAAGCAATGATAGAACCATTTCTCATTCGAGAAGGAATGTTGCAGCGAACCGCACGAGGACGTTCGGCAACAGCTGCAGCGTGGTTTCATCTCGGACTTGAGCCTCCGACGGGTTCGCATCTTTTTGATTGAGATTTTTCCAAAAATCTGATATAGTATTCCAAAGTCATTCTCCACATGTCTTCTTCAGAAAAAAACAAAACGCTCGAACAGCAATTCCGTTCTGAAACGGGAGGGGATATGTCTGAGCTAGAAAATTTGAAGATTTCAGAAGCGGTAGGGGAGGCGGTGGGAGAAAATTTTTCTGATGGTTCGGCATCCCAAAAAGCTGTTTCTTCCGGAACACTTTTTGATCCGATAAGTATTATCAAAAGCGTAAAAGCGCAAAAGATTATATTGCCAACTATTGCGCGTCAGCGAGCAAAAGTGCTCCACGCATTGGAAAAAGAACAACGACAATTGATCAAAAAAGCAGAAAAAATGCAGCGTTCTCGCAAATTTTCTGCAGCAGCAATTGAGGAGATTTATCTTGATATTCGCCGAATTCGCACGTTGATAGATGAGCTCTTTCGTGCCGCCGGCAAACGAATTACGGAAATGTATCGTCGGTATGTGTTAAAAAACGGGTAGATCAGGTGTCAAATCCCAAACTATAAACATCAAACTTCTTTTTTTATTTATATTATTTCCTGTCATTGCGAGCCCTTGTCATTTAAAGAACAAAGCGAAGCAACCTTTTCTCATCCTGTCATTGCGGACTTGATCCGCAATCTTTGTTCTCTTTCAAAAAAAGATGGCGAATTATTGTGCTTTGCAAGAACAGGAAACACGAGCCCGGGTTGCGGGCAAATTGAGGGTGCTTGTTCTTCAAAAAAAAGAAGTAACCTTTTTAAAACGTCAAATTTTCACAAGAGAGCTCTCTATTTGAAGATTGTAGTTTGAAGTCTGAAGTTTGGAAAAAGTTGCGTTCCATTTTGCGAGGTGATATTGTCAAAACACCCCCTTGTGATACTCATAATCATGAAAAAAATACTTCTTGGTGTCGGCTCTCTCTTGGCTCTCTTTTCCCTGAGTGCTTTGGTCTTTCCTAGCGGAATTCAGGCTTCTATGGTGCGGACGAATACGGGAGCATTCTCTTATTCAAAAGGGAAAACGACAGAGAAAACATCTCGAACAGAACTTCAAAATCAAGCGCAGGGATATCGCGGGCTTCGTGCACGACAAACTCGCACAGAGAGTTCTACTTCTGATCAAGTGTCAAATCGTGCTCTGAGAAAAACGACGCGACTCCCAAAACCATTTTCCTCTTCTCCAGACATCGTTTCAACCACAGCAACGGCCATCCCGACACACGGATTTTTGGCAAATCAAGTAGCTTCGTTTTTTATAGAATTACCGCAAGATTTTGAAAAAGCATCAGACACCCTCACGTGGGATGCTGGAGAGATTACTTTTACCACATCAAACGCAACCATTACTCTTTCTGCTCTCGGAAATATCTGTGAAGGGGGAACGGTGTTTGTACAAGACTGTCTCAATAAACAATCAGATATCCAAACAGATGCCATAGAAAAACAATTTCCATCGGGAAGAATTCTGGCAAAAGAAGTGATGCCGTTACGAGAAATAGGGGAGTATCGTTTTGATCAAGCGAATGCGGGGAAATGGTTTTTGTTTGACGCAGGAGATACCAAAAGAGGTGTTTTGACCTTTTTTGATCCACAAATGAAATATCTCTGGAAGATGAATATTACTTCTTCCGATACAACAGGGAGTTTTCTCAATAACGCAGCGGCAATTGTAAAAATGAGAAAGTCGCTGTTTCAATCACCTTCTCAGAACAATATTTCTCGAAGGATTATTCAGCGAGCGAAGAATGAAACAATAAATCGTTTTCGTTCAGGAATTGCACTTCAGCGACAAACAATTGATGTATTTTCCGGCAAAGACAGCGATACCTACACGGCGCAAGAAATTCCTTTTACGATGCGTATTCCAAAAGGATTTTCAATAACTTCTGATACTCTTACTCGTTCTTCTGGAAAAATTCATTTTACAGCAGCAGAAGGATCTATTGAAATTCTTGCGACGGACGCCATTTGTCTCGATCAGTCGTTTCCGGTAGAACGAGAATGTATTGAGCAATTTGGAGCGCAAGAAATCGCAAAACTAAAAGAACAATATCCAGCGATGACCAGCTTGGGGACGCAAAACTATCGTTTACAGCTCACGACAGATGTCGTTTCAAAATCAGTCGCACGAGGAGTACTCTTGATGAATGGATCAGATCGTGTTTCAACGCTTGTGTTTGCAGAACCCAGTTCGGGGAATATGTGGCAGATGAATATTATTTCTCATGCGGGACAACGCGGATTACTCGGAAATGCACAACAATTAAAATCAGTTATAAACTCCCTTCGTTTCCAGGAATGAAAAAAAGTATTGACAATAGTAAGTAAAAAGTTTAAAAGTAACACGAAACAAAAACAAAAAGCACGAACGCTTCTCCAAGCGCGTGTTTTTTTATCCATTCTCTTCTCATCATATGAAAAAATTTCTCTCAATTTCGGCACTGGTGGTAGCAGTTACATCAGCAGCATTCATAACGCTGGGATCAGCAAAAATAACAGCAACGTGTTGTAATGATTCTCCGGTGCGTCCAACGACAAACCGCGTATTTGCATACAATTATCGAAATCATTTGCGTCGGACACAGCCCTGTACGGATAATGAAATGGCAAAATTTAAATTTTGGTACAATTTTCAACAGCAGAAAACAAAAACGTATGATCGTAAGAGTTATGCTGCATGGCGTTCAGCGCATGACGCATTGTTTCCACGAGATGAGAATCTTCATTCAAACAAAGAAAATGTGGTTCGACATGATGACCTTTTGCCAGTTGTCACGACAAAAGAAATTGAAAAACCAAATACTTATGGATGGGAACAACCAATCGAAGGAATTACGTTTCAGCTTCCAGCAAATGTGTTCAAAAATGAAGATGGACAATATATGGACAAGCGAAGCGATTTGGTATTTGAAATTGAAAAATTTGATGCTGCGTGTACGGCTCTTGGATTTCAGCAATGTGCGATTAATTATGCCAAACATCTTCGCGCACGTCGTAGCTTGACGGCAACATGGAATGTCTCCCGTGAATTCTCACTCCGTCGAACGATTATTGGGAATAAAAATGTGCTCGTTCCTCATTTTGAAGAAATATTTAGCGTAAATGATTTTGGAACAGAACGAACATACGTTATACATACGATACAAAATCCACTCACAAATGAAGTCGTGTATCTAGAAGGATGGTCATCGGTATACGATGCTCCACGAGCAGAGAATTTGCTCAACGCAGTTTCTCGTACTATCCGATTCGAATAAACATTCTTTCTCCCTTTTTTAAACTCCCTTTCTCCCATGAAAAAATTTCTCGTCCTGACCCTCGCCTTCGTTCTCATTGGAACGACTGTCATCTCTCTCTCAGATGCATCACGAGATGCGTATCACGCCTATTTGTATCAACAATCACTCCAACAGCGAAGTGAACGTCGTTTTGCTGCACCGCAGCGAGTAGTCGAAGAAACAACAACGGCCAAGGCATCTGTGGTTCGACCAACGATTCAGAATCTTCGATACCCACGGAATAAACGAAACATTTTTTCCGGAAAATCTGCCACCGAAAATACAGATTTGGTACTTCGTCCGATGAGCAACACTATTGGATTTTCTGCACAAAGAGCCGCTCGGGAAAAACTTACGGTCAAAAATTTAGATGCTACCTTTTTGGTAGTAGATACCGTTGTTGCAGATGGATTTTCTGTAGAACTTCCACGGGGATGGAATCCAACAATAGAAAACGGAATGCTTAGTGTAGGAGATGGAACTACATTTGAAGTTACTGTTCGTAAAATAGACGGAGTATGTAAAAATGTAAGTTTTCAATCATGTGCTATCAATCTTTCAAATAATATGAATCATTTGGAAAACGTAGGAGCAAAGATAAATGCTTTGAGCCGAGTTGCTCGCTTGACACAGCGTACAGATAGAATATTGGGAACGAATACGTACACAGCTACGCATACAGAAAGTTTCTTGGGGACATACATGGGGCGAGAAGTATTCATCACTCGATATTTTGTACAAGAGCCAGAAACAAAAAACATGTTTTTGTTGGAAACTATTGCTGATCGTCAATTTGCAAGTGAAGCAATCGTTGTGGCAAAACGTTTGTCTTCTTCATTCCGTATGATTCTGGAATAAGTATTTTGCTGGAGGAACACACAGGAGGAACACCAAAAAAAGCCCTGTCCTACGAGAGGGTTTTTTTCTTGCAAATTTTTTTTGGACCGGCACAATCAAATCACATTTATTGATACAGAGAAATGAAAAAAATATATGCGATTGTTGTGATTTTGTCGGGAGTACTCTTTATTACTCCTTCTTCTGCATCATCTGATTTCGCAAGCGCCTGGAAACACTGGATTCAGATACGTCAGAGCGCTTTTGGAGCCACTACACCTTCGGTTTCTTTGACACCATCGCCAAACCCCGTTTCTCGCCCGGCTGTATCATCATCGAATACGTCGCATTATGTACGACCAGGAGTTTCTCAGGCTTTCGTAACGGCTCGAATCACACCGATTCGTCCTCGAGAATCAGTACACACGATTACCACAAATCCGATTGAAGTTTTTACGTTGGGGGTTGAAAACACAACGGCGAAAACATCGACGAGGTTCATAGAATCGGTGCTTTTGGATGAAGCAACATTTCGTCTCTATTCCAACAGTGGTATTGCCGAGGATGTTCAGAATTTGGAGCTCGAAATTGCAGGAGAAACCGTCAGCTTTGATACAAATGGTCGTGTGACGGTTCAGTTCCACAATGTGCGTCTGCCACGAGGAGAATCGCTGTCTTTTCCCGTTTCGATAAAAATAAAAGACCCGAATGTCGTATCACATATTCCAGGGACACTTCGATTGCGAGTAGATCGAATGACGGCAAGAGGGGAGTTGTCTCAGAATGTTGTGTCCGTTCAATTACGAGGAACGCCCAATTCCTATAAAATTGTATTCGATCCTGTTTCAACTCTTACTGGTGCAAATGCATCTGTTTCGGGAAATACCTATACGCACATTTCGGGAGGAATGTTGTCAGCAGGAGAGGAAGCATATGTATTAGCTGCCAATTTTTCAGCCAGTTATGACGATCTCAATATTCGAGAAATTACATTGAGAAACACGCTGACCGGCAGTGATATAGATTCCTTTATCGACAGAGTAAGTGCGCGTGATCTTTCTACTGGCAAAGTTATTGCCACCGGTAGATTTTCAAACGGAGTGGTAAAATTACGATTTTCTCCTTCCGTATTTGTTGGACGAAACCAGCAGGCGTCTCTTGGATTTCAAGTACAAGTAGCAGATCCGCTGCCACAATCTTCTTTGGACGCCCGATTCCAGTTAGATGCCTTTCCAGCAGACGTCATTGTAGAAAGCAAAACAACGGGACGAGAATTGCCAGATTCCAACAAAAACTTTTCGGTTGATTCAGAACCATTTTCTCTCTCTCGTGGAAAAATGACGATAAGTCCAGCGGGAACACAGTATTCCTTTGCGGTGGGTACCGATACGCCAGAAACGGTTTTCCGCTTTCTGGTACATGGAGGACCAAGCAATGCCGCAATTGGACGTATTTCCTTTGGCGTGTATCCGAGTGGATGTATTTTTGATGGGGGATCTCTTGATCCGAGTGATATTGAATTAGTTCGGATTCATGGATCACAGGAATACCCAGAATCAGCAACGATTACCGCTTCGGGGAATACAGTAATCGTTGATTTCCCAACAGAGTTTTATGTTTCCAAAAATAATTCTGTGCAATTTGGACTTCGTGTAAAATTAGATGATATTTCCGGGAATGCAGATGCTGATTCGGTCGCGGTAAAAATTCTAGGAGACAGCGTTTATGCCTCAGGAACACTCTCATCGGTGCGTTCAACCGGATCAAATTTCATCTGGTCGGATACATCGGCACGCATGCATAGTGTTTCAACAACCGATTGGGTCTCTGGATATTTGGTTTCAGGCATCCCGAGTAATACCGTTGTCGTGAAACGGTTTGGGAATTAGATATCATTTTTATTGGCAAGGGGTTTAAACCCCTTGTCTACAAAGGAGAGAACAATGGAGCATGATCCGTTGTCTCTCGGAAAATCCTTCGCGGGTTCAGATTTGTAATCTGGACCTCAGTGTTTTCCCGAAAAAGAGAAAGGGAAGAGTGAAATTTACAAAATTTATGTATCAAACTCAAACTGGAAACGAGAAATTGCAAATCTATTCCTTCTTTGCAGTTTTTAGTCTGAAGTTTGAAGTTTCACAAAAGAGCTCCCCCTTTGAAACTACCGTCGCTCCAATCCCTCACAAAATCCTAATACCTCCTGGCGTTGTACTTTGACTCGGAGGGAATCAACAGTGTCGTTTTCCTCAACTGGAATTTTTCGTTGCAGTACCATTTCTCCGGCATCAACCTCAGAAGAAACTCGATGGATCGAACATCCCGTGTATCGGTCTCCATCATTGAGAACTTCTTTGTGTACGGCATCTCCCATGAGTCCTGCGTGGTCAGGGAGGAGTGATGGATGTACGTTCCAGGTTATGGGACCAAATTGCTCGCAAAAGAGCGGAGAAAGGATTCTCATCCATCCTGCAAGTAGAACCACATCGGGTTGTTGGTTTCGAAGTATATTAATCAATGCTCTATCATATTCCTCACGGGTTTCCTCTGTTTGAGTTTCTAATATTTCACAGAGTTTTATGCCCTGTTTTTTTGCTTTTTTGAGCGCTCCCGAATCAGGTTTGTCGGTTACAAAAAGAGAGAATTCTACATTAGGAATTCGGCCTTTTGCTTGCGCATCAAAGAGTCCCTGTATGGTAGAACCGTTACTACTGGAAAAAAGTGCCACTTTTTTCACGGGAGGCGCAATCGGAAGAATATTTGCAGGAAGTTGTTCGACTATTTTTTTTGCCTCTTCTAGCTCCTTTCCATCAAATTCGGGCATGACTTCTACATCAGCTGTTGCCGAATAAATATCTTTTCGTTGTCTCCATAATTGATCGATTTCTTGTATAAGTGTTAGTTCGGGATTTACTCGTTGATAATTGCCCTTTTCCGCCTCTCGGAGGAGAAATTTTCGTATCTTCATAAAACTGGGGTTCAAGAAGACAAAAAATCCATTTTTCTTCAAATTTTGGAGATTTTTGGAATTTTCAATGGTTCCCCCACCAGTGGCAATGACGCCTGAGAAATTTCGGGAAAAGTCATGAACGACACGCTGTTCTACAGCGCGAAACTCTTGCCACCCAAATTTTTCGACGAAATGTTCGATTGATTCTCCGAGAACAAACTCAACCTCGGCATCGAGGTCAGCAAAAGGAAGACCGAGTACTTTGGCGATAGCCTGACCGAAACGAGCTTTTCCTGCACCGCGGAATCCAACGAGAACAATGTTTTGTTTTTTCACGAACACTTTGTACCAAAATTTGCTATTAAAATCAAATCCAGTAGTCTCTCCTTGATGAAAAAATTACTTTTTTTGGCATTGATCCTTCCTTCGATAGCGTTTTGTCGTTTTGTAGATTTCGCAGATTTTCCGGCATGGAGTGAGGATTCCATTGAGGCGGTAAAGGACGCAGGAGTTATGACAGGATATGCGGACGGCACCTTTCGTCCAGAGAGTCCCATCAATAGAGCTGAAGCGCTGACAATTCTCTTTCGTACCAAAAACATGGATATAGGGGATACGGAGTACGTTCGGAATTTTTCCGACGTTCCCCGAGACGCATGGTTTGCCGATGCAGTAAATACAGCTGTGGCAGAAGGATGGATCAATGGATATGAAGACGGAAGTTTTCGTCCAGAAAATCCCATCAATAATGCAGAGTGGGCAACATTATTACAACGAGCTTTTTCCATCGAGTCTGATGAAGACAATGTCCCGAGTTTTTCAGATGTTCCAGCTCGTATTTGGTTTGGAGATCCTGTTGCTGCCATGTATGCAAATGGACTTATTCGAACTGATAGATCGAGCTTTTTTCATCCAGAAGCAGGAGTGACTCGAGCAAGTGCGGCGTGGACCATCTCTATGGTTTTGCGTATGCCTCGTCTTTTGGGGACGTCACAGACAAATGATTTTACAGGGGTAAAAATTGATTCTCGTCGAACGGCATATCCGCGAGGCAGTGATTTTAATCCAAATCTACAAGGATATGATGTCCAGCGTTCGGTATTAAAAGTAGAAACAAATGCCGATGAGGATCCAATTCCTATGTCACGGGATTCAGATTGGCAACTTTTGGGACAATTACGACTTACCAATTCTTTAGAGAGTCGAGTAGAACTTACCTCTCTTGAATTCAAATTGCGATTTGAGTCTACCAATGTCGGTCCTGATCGAAATTTTGAAGTACAAATTGTTGGACCGGGCATTGATTCGGTAGTACATCTAGATCGTACGGGATCAGCCCTTTTTAGTGGAATAGAGAATGTTATTCAGGCAGGAGATATCTTGGCTTTGCGTGTAAAAATAAAACCAGATGCAGATCAATATTTCTATTCTCGAGCCGGAGATGGAGTACTCTCCATAGAGCAGGTTATTGGCTCTACGACAGTAGTATTGGAGACAGAAGATGAGTATGGAAGAAAGATATATAAAACAACGCCAATAGAATTTGTAACGAGACAATTTACGCCAATTCGATTCAATCCTTAGGAATAATTTTGAGGAAACCAGTATTGCATCAAAAAAATTTGACAACGGAGATGGGAAAACTAAAATTCGCGCGATGATTAAAGTAACAGTTAAATCCGGGGAGTCATTTGATCGCATGCTTAAGCGGTTTGGAGGACATATAAAATCACGTGGCTTGTTGAAAGCTTTCCGCAATGGTCGTTATTTCTCTCAAGCTCCTACACCACGAAAAATACGTGAAGCGGCGGTGAAGCGAGAAGGATATCGAGCAACAGCCAAAAAACGTCAATTTTTAAGTTGATACCTTCTTCTGGTTCGGCATCCTCAAAAATTACACGTCAGAGTCTTTCTGGCGTTCTTTTTTTTGCCGAAAAAAAATTAGCCTCCTTTGAAAATCCTCGACTCGAAGCAGAAGTACTGTTGTCACATGTTTTGGGAGTTGATCGTTCTCTTCTGCGGACACAGGGGAAAATGATTCTTCCTTTTTGGAAGCGATGGAAATTTCAGTATTTTCTGTCTTTGCGATTACAGCATATTCCGTTGGCTTATATTCGTGGATGGAAGGAGTGGGCTGGATTTCGTGTTTTTGTTACGCCGTCAGTATTAATTCCTCGTGATGAAACAGAAATATTAGTGCAGCATATAGAACAAACAGAAACACGACCCCAATCAATTCTGGATATCGGAACGGGAAGTGGATGTATTGCGCTTGCTCTTGCCAAAAAATTTCCAGATGCAGAAGTTCTGGCAGTAGATATATCTCGTGCGGCATTAAGTGTTGCAAAAAAGAACTTTCGATTTCATCATCAGAATATTCATACCGCCTATTCAGACCTCTTTTCGACAATATCTGAAGGGTCTCATTTTGACATTATTATTGCCAATTTGCCATACGTTCCAACGACGATTTCTATCTCAAAGGAAGTGCAAAAAGAACCACAAGAAGCTCTTTTTTCTGGAAAAGATGGACTCGATGTATTGAGCAAATTTGCACAGGAAATACAGAGAAAAAATATTTCATGTACGTCTCTCTGGATTGAGTTTCTTCCTCAACAATGGGAGAGAATACCATCATTATTTCCAAC
>JAGYLK010000049.1 GCA_018401175.1 Candidatus Altimarinota bacterium | reverse complement strand
TTTCTTGAGAAGAACGAATCGTTTTTTGTTGAGGAGTTTTTTCCATAATTGCCAAAACTCCCATGCCTACCATAACAACCACAAAAGAAAGGGATCCTAATTTGCGGAAAAGGCGATCCTTTTTTTGCTCGGGAGTTTCATTTCGTCGTTCTTCCTTTTCCCAATAGGTTTCGGGCTTAAGTATTCTCATGCTACTTTCTTTTTTGCAGTAAAAATCTGAAAAGTCAAGCGTTCGAGAAAAGCCCTCCTCTTATGAGAGGGACCTTTCCACGGAATTAAGGCCATTTAGTTCAGCTGTTGATTTGCCCACTCCCAATTTGCTAACTCTTCGATAAAGACTTTTAAGAAATCCGGTCGACGATTTTGATAATCCAAATAATAGGCGTGTTCCCAGACATCACAAACCAACAGTGGCTTTCCTCCGTCAGTAAGCGGAGTCTCGGCATTTGCAGTAGAACGTATCTCAAGATCTTCTCCGTTGTGAACCAGCCATACCCAGCCAGAACCGAATTGACCAGCTCCCGCTTTTACAAACTCATCACAAAAGGATTCAAAATCTCCCCATTGCTGCGCAATCATATCGGCAATATCTCCAAGCGGAACCATCTTTTGGGGAGACAAGCAATTCCAAAAGAACTCGTGATTCCACGCCTGTGCGGCATTATTAAATAATCCAATAGAAGTATGTGGATCGGTGATTATTTGCTCAAGGGACCAATCTGCCTGCGGGGTTCCTTCAGTAAGTGCGTTTACTTTTGTAACATATCCGGCATGATGTTTCCCATGGTGGAATTCAAAAGTGCGAGCAGAAATATGCGGCTCAAACGCATCCTTGGAAAACGGAAGCGGTGATAATTCAAACATAATGTTTTTATTAGAAAGTTGTACCCCAGTGTACACAGATTTTTTCTGAAAAGGCAAAAGAAATTCCCCGTAGCCTTCAGGAGAATTTCATTTTGCAGAGAGGGAAATTTTTATTTGGGTTCGAATTTTTTCCTCAAGAGAGAATCAATTTCTTTTATCATCTTGGGATTCTCTTTTAGAAAATCAATAGCCTTCTGCTTCCCTTGTCCCAATTTGGTTTCCCCGAAGGAATAAAATGCACCAGCCTTCTGAATAATTTCATATTTTACTGCCATTTCGAGAAGATCGGCATTTCGAGAAATTCCTTCATTAAACATAATGTCTACTTCTGCAGTTTTGAACGGCGGAGCAACTTTATTTTTTACAACTTTAATCCGCATAGAGTTTCCATTTGCTTCTTTGTCGTCGCCCGTACCAGACTCGATCTTTCCTCCCTTTCGTACTTCCACACGGAGAGAAGAATAAAACTTCAATGCGTTTCCCCCGGTTGTGGTTTCGGGATTCCCAAACATAACTCCTATTTTCATTCGGATTTGATTGATGAAAATAATAGTTGTGTGAGTCTTACTCGTTACTCCTGTAAGTTTTCGCAACGCCTGACTCATGAGTCGAGCGTGAAGCCCCATCTGGGAATCTCCCATTGCTCCTTCTATTTCTGCTCGGGGAGTAAGCGCTGCCACGGAGTCCACAACAATGAGGTCAACTGCTCCAGAGCGGACAAGGGCTTCTACGATTTCAAGAGCTTGTTCTCCGGAATCAGGTTGAGAAAGAAGAAGATCGTCCACGTTTACACCTACTTTTTCGGCATAAGACGGATCGAGAGCATGCTCGGCATCGACAAAGGCAACCGTTCCCCCGGTTTTTTGGAATTCTGCTGCGGCGTGTAAACAAAGGGTTGTTTTTCCAGAACTTTCTGGTCCGTATATTTCCACGACGCGGCCGCGAGGCCATCCTCCTCCCAGGGCAAGGTCAATAGAAATAGAACCAGAGCTTACGGTTTCAATTTTTGGGCGATCATGATCGCCCATGCGCATTACGGCGCCTTTCCCAAAGTTTTTTTCTATTTGAGAGAGTGCTGCTTGAAGCGCTACTTTTTTTGGATCGGTTGCTGCCATTGTATGTGGGTTTAAAAAATTATGAGAAAGGGGTTTTGTTAACTATTTATAAAATCGCTTAACGAAGATTTGTTTTCTTGTCTCAATAAGTTGCGAAGGTGCGAGTCAGATTGTATGTCAAACGTCATTTCATATTGCTGTCCATAGAATTCTTTTGGCAAGTTCTGCCGAATCGGCGTACTTGAACGAGTACGAATGTCTTTGGTAAGAGGAGTATAGTGTCGCATTTTTGGGTATGTGTTTAAAATTACAAAGTGGGGATTGCCGTTACAACAACTCCTTGAATTTGGAGTGATTCTGAAACAATAATCGGTTGATGAGAGGGATTATTGGATCTTGGTTGTAGCACGACGATATCATTTCGTCTATGGAACTCTTTAATCGTTGCTTCATCATCAATAAGGGCTACAACACGATCGCCATTATTAGCAATATTTTGTACTCGAACGAGAACGAGGTCGCCCTCTTCAATTCCTGCCTCATTCATAGAGTCTCCCTTGGCACGGAGAAAAAAATGCTGCCGGTCTCTCGGGGCAAGACGAGTGCTTACTTTTACGTAGTCTTCAATATTTTGCTCTGCCCAGTCGGGATTTCCACATCGTGCTGATCCAACAACAGGCACATTTATTGTATCTGTAGAAAAAGAGGTCTCTTCTGGTTCTGGTGGCATTCTGAGACGCCGAAAATCGTCTCTTTCAAGGAATCCTTTTTTTTCGAGTCGCTCGAGAAGTACCGCGGCAGAGCGAGGGGATTTATATCCCATAGAAATCATGAGCTCTCTTACTGAGGGGAATCGCCCAAGCAACCGGGTTGCTTGTCGCACTTCATACAAGGCATCATTTTCTTTTGGCGTAAGCGGCGTGTTTTTGTTCATGCACACAGAAGAATACACCTCGCATACACTTTGTCAAAACTTTTTTTCAAAAAACTAAAAATGCAATCATAATAACGTTATTTGAATGCATACGGAAAAAGAATTACTCTCTTTCTTCTCGTTTTTCCAGATGATAAAACTTTCGGAGGGCATCTTCTCTTCCCATGGAAATTTTTTTGCTATGGCAGTTTCCACAAACATTTCTATCATTTCCGCGGAGCGTTTTGCCAACTCCAGCAGGAACAATATCTCGGCAGTCGTGACAATATACCGCCATGGTTGTTCGAGGCCAGGTGTCTTCCTCGGTTTCGCGATACTGAGCGGCCGCTTCTTCGTCAATAACATGCGTAATAGCCGCAATTGCAGAATCGAGATCATTTATTTCGAGTTTCCCGCTAGCTCGGCCCGCTTGCTGTGCTTCATGAAGAAAAGAATTGTTTTCGTCGCTCATTTGATTTGGTGGTTCGGGGCTGATTCTCCAGATTTTTCGTTTATTGGCAACTGAAAAAACTGTTTCACCTCTTCTTTTTTCGTGGCGCGGGTTCTGAGCCAAACAGCAACAAGTGCGACTATTTGTAGCAAAAGACAAGCCGCAATGCCAAATCGAAAATCAACCTGAGAATAATCTGTCCCGACAGTACTCAAGACGGATCCAGCACAAAGTTGGAGAAGTAACGATTGAATACTTGCCGCCCCGAGAAGGGTTCTTCGCGGAACACGAAAAGAGAAAAATTGTGTTTCAAAAAGATCGTCCCAAAATAGGGAAACAGAAAAAATAGCAAGCCCGAAGACCAACGTCCCGATGAGCCACGAAGCACCAGAAAAGGCATTCATGAAAGTAGTTGGCCCGTATAATGGCTCGAGAGATGCCCAGGGAAAAAAACAGGCAATGATGGTTGCCGCATTGGTACCAAGGATTACTTGATCCTCAAAACTCAACCGTCGTGCATTTTTCGCCAAGAAGGCGAATTGTTGTTTTTTTAATGCCGGGGAACGATGTTTCATACATTTTTATAGTAGAATCTTCCCGTTTTGTGGGCAAATTTTTATTTTTTTGGAAAAAAAGAGAATTCTTCATCAAATTTTCATTTTGATATGATATTGTTGTCGCAATAAGAATTTCAAACAAATCTCATGAGAGCCCTTATTATTGACGATGATCCGCGAATGACTTCTCTTCTGCGAGAAACTCTGCGAGGAGAAAAATTCGATTGCGTTCTTGCACATAATGCCGAAACAGCACTTGAAATCGCGCGCGAACAAACATTTGATTTGATTGTTTTAGACCTGGGGCTGCCAGGAATGTCTGGAATAATTTTGCTTCGAAAATTGAGGGCCGCTGGAAATACGGCGCTCATTTTTATTGTTTCGGCATATGGACGGGCAGAAGATCGTGTTTTGGGATTAGATATGGGGGCGGATGATTATTTGGTAAAAAATTTCTCGCTTGCAGAATTCATGGCTCGTACGAGAGCATTAATGCGGAGGAAATTGGAAAAGAAGCATAATTTATTGGCGTGCGGGTCATTAGTAATGAATTTGGAGAACAAAGAGGTTCGATTGCGTCAGAAATTAATTCCCCTTTCCAAGAGAGAGTTTCAGATAGTATTTGTCTTTTTATCACACAAAAATAAAGTGCTTTCTCGCGCAGACTTATGTGAATATGTGTGGGGAGATGCATTAGAGATGCGATCGAATGTTATGGATGTTCATATTCGAGGAATCCGAAAAAAGTTTGGGCAAGACGGAGAACTGTTACAAACAGTGCGAGGGCATGGATATATGCTTTCAGAGCCCCATATTTAAGAGAGAAACAGTTCCTCTCAAAAAGTTGACACACGTTCTCTCATGGGGCAGACTACGAGCGATGAAAAGCGCAATGCAAATGCGAATGATGATGTGCTGGTAGCCCAGTGGTCGGATGCGCATGTGTTGCACATTCCGGTCACTGACCGGATTTTTTATACCTCTTTCTTATGAAGAAATTTATCACAACTCCTATTTATTACGTGAACGATATCCCGCATATTGGACACGCATACTGTACATTAGCAGCAGACACATTGGCGCGATACTGGAGAAAAAAGGTGGTTGATTTGGGAGGTAAAAAAGAAGATGTTTTTTTTCTCACCGGAGTCGATGAAAATTCACAAAAAACAGTCGATGCCGCGGATCTTGCGGGACTTGAGATTCCGGAATATCTAGAGGGGATGGCAAAGACGTGGAAAGAGACATGGGAGAAGTGCGGAATAGAATTTGACGACTTCATTCGCACAACAGAAGATCGGCATAAAAAAACCGTGCACGAAATTTTGAATACGATTTATGAAAAAGGAGATATTTATAGAGGAAAATACGAGGGATTGTATTGCACGGGATGCGAAGCCTTTTTGAAATCCTCAGATCTCGACGAAAAGGGAAATTGTCCGCATCATCGAACGGCTCCGCAAAAAGTTGAAGAAGAAAATTATTTTTTCCGTCTCAAAAAGTATCAGGATCAATTATTGGAACTATTTGAAAGAAATCCGAAGATTTTGGAGCCAGAAAAGCGTCGCAATGAGATTCTTTCGTTTATCAAGTCCGGACTTGAGGATATTTCTATTAGTCGAGAAAACGCAGAATTTGGGATTCCTTTGCCATGGGATGAATCACACAAAATTTATGTATGGTTTGACGCCTTGATTAACTATCGTTCGGGATGTCCAAATGAAGAGTTTTGGGCAAACACATTGCA
>JAGYLK010000048.1 GCA_018401175.1 Candidatus Altimarinota bacterium | reverse complement strand
GAGAACACGGAACCGTGTTGGGAAAAATCGGAAAACGAGCTGACAAAAGGTATACCGACGAGCTCAATGGACGATTTGTACCATCAGTGAGTCCACAAGTAATGGAAATCATGGAACCAGAACATCCTATTGGAAAAACTGTTGCCTTCCTTGATTGTGGAGCAAAAAATGGGATTTTTCGAAATTTTCTCAAACGTGGAATCCGCATTATTCGGGTTCCGTTTGATCAAAACCCATTTGAATTAAATGAAAAATTTGATGGAATTTTTCTTTCCAATGGTCCCGGAGATCCAGAAACAATGCGAGAAACTATTGAAATTGCACGGGAAGCAATTCACCGAAAAGTTCCGACATTCGGAATTTGTCTCGGATGTCAGATGCTCGGACTTGCGTCTGGTGGGAAAACGAAAAAAATGAAATACGGACATCGCGGGGTGAACCAACCCGTGCGAGACAAACAATCTGGTCGTTGCTTAATCACGACACAGAATCATGGATTTATGGTTGATGAAAAATCACTGAACAAAGACTGGGAAGTTTGGTTTGAAAATCTGAATGATGGAAGTGTGGAAGGAATTCGACATAAAACGTTACCCATTTCTGCAACACAATTTCACCCAGAAGCATGTGCTGGACCAGAAGATGCAGAGTACTTGTTTGATGAATTTGTAAAACAGTTATAAAAATGAAAATCCTCCTCCTCGGTTCTGGCGCTCTCAAAATCGGAGAAGCAGGATTGCCGAGCCGTACCGCAATAAAGAAAAATATTACCAAATAAAAACAATGAAAATACTTCTCTTGGGATCGGGAGCATTAAAAATTGGGGAGGCCGGCGAATTTGATTACTCTGGTTCTCAAGCAATCAAAACATTCAAGAAAGCCGGGCACGAAGTAATTCTCATTAATCCAAACATCGCCACCGTACAAACTGATCCCGAATGGGTAAAAAATGACCCGACTTTCTGCGGAGCAAATAAAGTCTATTTTGCTCCCGTGACACCGGATTTTGTAGTAAAAATTATCACGCAAGAAAAACCTGAGGCACTTGCACTTTCTTTTGGTGGACAAACGGCGTTAAATTGTGGACTTGCTCTTGAGAAATCTGGAATTTTGAAAAAATTTGGAATCACTGTACTCGGAACGCCTGTAAGTGTTATCGAATCAACGGAAGATCGTGAAATTTTTGTGAAAAAATTAAATGAAATAAACGTCCTCACCCCTCGATCTATTGCTGCATATAACAAAGAAGACGCGATAAAAGCTGCCGAAAAAATAGGATTCCCACTTATTATGCGTGCTGGATTTGCACTCGGAGGCAAGGGATCTGGATTTTGTGAACGACGCGAAGATTTTCCCAAAATGGTGAAAGAAGCATTCGCCTTCTCTCCTCAAGTGTTAGTCGAAGAAGATTTACGTGGATGGAAAGAAATTGAATACGAGGTGGTCCGCGATGGACAGGACAACTGTATAACGGTTGTGAATATGGAAAACTTCGATCCGCTCGGAATTCATACTGGAGAATCAATTGTTATCAGCCCTTCCGTAACGATGGCAAATCGAGAATATCAAATGCTCCGAACCGTCGCGATTAAAACTATTCGCCATCTCGGCATTATTGGAGAATGTAATATTCAATACGCACTCAATCCCAAAGATGATACTGAATATCGTGTTATTGAGGTAAATGCACGACTTAGTCGAAGTTCTGCGCTCGCATCAAAAGCTTCTGGATATCCACTCGCCGCCGTTGCCGCAGAAATAATGCTTGGAAAATCACTTCCTGACATTCCAAACGCTATTACTCTCAAAACAACGGCGTTCTTTGAACCAGCACTCGATTATGTAGCGCTAAAAATTCCTCGTTGGGACTTGCAGAAATTCAGAAAAGTCAGTCATGAAATCGCCACGGAAATGAAATCAGTTGGTGAAGTAATGGCGCTGGGACGAAATTTCCCCGAGGTGGTACAAAAAGCCGTTCGCATGCTCGCGATTGGGGCTCACGGAATACTGAACTCTCCTCTTGAATTTCGAACAGATGCAGAAATTGAAGATGCCATTCGCGTCGCTTCCCCACGCCGACTTTTCGCTATTGCACATGCGTTGTATCGGGAAAAGTTTGATGTTGAGAAGATTTGGGAAATGACCAAAATCGATCATTGGTTTTTACAACAACTCGACCGAATCGCCGTATTTGCTCGTGAGCTAGATGAAGCCAAAAACTTAGACAAAGAATTGCTAAGAAAAGCAAAAATTCTTGGATTCAGCGACAGAGAAATTGCCGAACGAATGAACAGTACCGAAAACGAAATACGCGAATTACGTAAAAAATGGAACATTATTCCGGTAGCCAAACAGGTGGACACATTGGCTGCTGAGTTTCCTGCTCAGACAAATTACCTCTATACGACGTATTTGGGAGAAAAGTTTGATGTGAAGTAAAGATATCATGCATATCAATTCCCTCTTAACCAAAGAAGGAAAAAGCATTGTTTTGATTCTGGGGGATGATACAAAAAATATCTCTTCCACAATACTTCTATTTTTGTTCCATTTTTTTCTAAAACTTAATCTTCTCTGATGCCTTTATCTCCTCCGCGGTCATACCTTTCCCAATCAATTTTTTTACTTTTGCCAAAATATCAGAAAATATCATCACTAAAAGTAACGGATTATTAGAAAGTTCTTTTTTTCTTTTTTCAAATAGTTCCATTGCTAATTCTTGAGGTTGAATCTCTAATTGAGCTGATACAATTGCTTTTATTTTTTTAGAAACATTAATATCTCCTCCCTTTTCATGTCCTGTAGTATTTCTGTATTGCTCGTTTCCCATAATTAAAAGAAATTAATTTAATACATGTATAAATTATAAAAAAAAATTGTCAATAATATTCAATACCTATACCAAAAATCCCGCTTCCGCGAGATTTTAAATTTCAATATTTGGGAGCAAAACTATTCGGCTGCTTTCTCTTCCTTGTCAGTCGTAGCTTCAGCCGAGTCTGATTTCTTCTCCTCAACTTTTTCTTCAACTACTGGGGCTTCTGCAACAACCTCTTCTTTCTTTGGTTCTTCAACTACTGCCTCTTCAACAACAGGTGCTTCCTCAGCAACTTTTGGTTCTACTTTTTCAAACTCATTATGATTCAATTTTAATTCAACCTCTTTCAAACGAAGTGCTTTTCCACTTCGATCTCGCAAAAAGTTTAATTTTGCACGACGTACTTTTTGAGCACGATCCACATCAATCTTTACAACATTTGGTGAATGAAATGGAAATACTTTTTCAACACCAACTCCTTCTGAAATTTTTCGAACGGTAAATGTAGCATCTACATTGTGCCCTGGATTAACCGCAATAACCGTTCCCTGAAAAATTTGAATACGAGTTTTATTTCCCTCGATAATTTTTTGATGAACTTTCACAATCATTCCTGGACGTAAGTCTGGCACAGAATCTTTACAAAACTTGTGAGCGAATTTCTGGATCAAAAGCGACATGTTCGTGTAATTTTATATTCTCGCCGAAGCGAACCGCGCGTACTTTACCGGAAAACGTAAGGAGCGCAAGTTTTTTTTATAACAGTTTTTGACAGGGACTGACAAGCAAAAAGACTCACAAGAACAAAACCAATTGAAACTATTTCTTTTCGACTTTTTGACTTTTAAACTTTTGGACTCCATTAAAACACAAATAATGGCTCTGTATCCTTCTTCAATTTATTCTTCAAAATAATATTTTCTCGTTCTTCAAAAATTGTTTTTACAAATTTATCTTTCAATGTCATTCGATATAAAAAGTCTTCGCGTGGCATAATTGAAAATTTGATTTGTTGATCAGAAAATTCCTCTTCAACAAATGACGCCATTGCTTCTTTTTTTATGTCTCCCACAAGAAACATATCTACACTTGCCTCTTTTCCAATAAATTGTCCTCCCAAAATCAAAATATCAATTCCACCTAATTTTGACATTTTTTGAAGTAACGTCATATATGACTTTTCATTTTTTCGAATAATTGATGTCAATTCTGACAAAATAGGACAATGTGGATTCAAACGATAATATTTTTTTCTATTGCGTTCTGAAGATTTTAACATTCCTATTTTTTCAAGATTCTCGAGTTCTCGTCGCAATGAGTTTATTTGCTCATCTAGAATTCGTGTCAATTCTCTGATAAAAAATTCTTCTTTGGGATTCAACAAAAACTGTCGAAAGAGCTTCACTCGTGCGCCGGAGCCAAAAATCTTTTTGAGCATTTTTTTTGCACAGAAATGTCTGGTACAAAAAACGTATTCGATTTCTTCATTTTCGTCAAATTTTTTTTGTGGAAAATTCATTGACCCCGCACCAGAAGCGGTTTCTTTTGAAACATTTTTTTTAGCACGTTCACAAAAAACACCCTTATTGAACAAATTTTGGTATCAACACACACAGGAGTGAACAAATTTTGTACACAAAAAAAAGCCTAAAAGGAGCATCCGAGGGATACTCTTGTTTAAAAAAAAAGAATCTTTTTTTTTAGAAATCACTTCCTACATCACGTGGAACTTCTTCTTTTGCGGTGAATGCCAAAGAGAGAAAAAATCCCGCTACAGCCCCAAGGAAAAACAAGAAGGCTAACGGCCAAAATAATGATTGATTTCCTCCTCCAAAGAAAATTCCTATTTGCGCAGAAATAGCAATATTCTGAAAGCATATAATCAATGCAACAAGTGTTGCTATTCCCGAAAGCGAAAAGAAAACTTTTTTCATCCTGTTTAGGATACCGCCTGATCAAGGAACTTGTCAATTTTTCGACTCAAGAGTGCCTTTTCAAAAGCCTGTCCCTTTGACACGTGTTCTGGAGCATGAGAAGCCTCGTGCTCCGCTTCTTTTTCTTCTTTAGGAGTAAGTGTCGTTTCTGATTGCTTCACTGCTTCCACAAGCGCTAAATATGATTTCAAGCTTTCTTCGGAGGCAGATCGAAATTCTTTTTTCAAATCTTCCTCAGTTTTCCCCATCTGTTTCCAAAAGGCTTCTGGATCATGTTGAAATTGAGGAGATTGCTTAATTCGATCAAGACGAGCCTGTACTTCTCCCAAAATCCAACTCTCCGGCAATTCACATTTCGTCATTTTCACCAATTTCTCTTGATATTCCTCTATTTTCTTTTTTTTCTCTGCTTGCGTTTTATTGGTCTCAATCATATTTTTCAAATCCTCTCGAAATTGCGTGAGTGTCTTTTTTTGCCCCGTTACTTTTTCAATCATTGCTGCATCAAAATTCTTTACATCAAGTTCTTCAACCGCATGAAGTTTCACTTCAAAAGGAACTGTTTTCCCAGCCATATCTGACGAATGATAATCCTTCGGAAACTTTACTTTTATATCTTTCTTCTCTTCTCCTGCTTTCATGCCCATAATTCCCTTTTCCAAATCCTCTAGAAAATGCCCCATCCCCAATCGCACACGTTGATCTTTGCCATCTGTCCGTGGTAAAACCGAACCATCTTTGGCTCGTCCCAAGAAATCAATCACGACAATATCTCCTTTTTTCGCTGCTCGATCCACTTTCGTTCCCAATTGTGCATCAGACATAACTGTCGCAATAACTTCATCTAACTCTTTGTCTTCTACCTTTATTTCCTTCGAAGGAATTTTTATATTCTTAAAATCTCCTAATTTCACTTCCGGATAAACTTCTACTACACATTTTACCGACAAGGGCTTCTTTTCCCAATCCTTGACGTCAACCTGTGGCTGACTCACGGGAGAAATATTATTTTGGGTAAGAAAATTCCGATATTCCATATCAATTGCCCTGTTCATGGCTTCATACGAAATTCGTTCGATTCCAACTGCCTGCATTACGACTTCATCTGGGGCATGACCCTTTCGAAACCCCTTCACTGCAACATTCTTACGGAATGAGTCAAGGGCGCTTTTGTGTGCTTTTTTAATCGCTTCTTCAGAAATTTCAAGTTGAAATTCTACACGTGATCCGGAAATTGCTTTGTATTCTGCCATTTTTCTATCTCTTTAGGAAAAAGTTACGAGCGAAGGGTACTAAAAATATTTTTTTTGACAATTTTTTGTAACTCTCAGAAAGTTTTTTTACCATGAAAAAAACACTTATCTGTCTTCTTTTTTGCTTCTTTCTCCTTTCTCACGCCACCGCTCTTGACTGGGAAAAGGCAAAGGTGATGCGCGCTATTGATACCGAACATGCTCTTCTTGCCGACGGAAGAGTCATAAAACTTATAGGATTTGATGGTCCTAATCACCTTTTCCCCAGCTTAAAAGAACGAGGAACCGCCAGAAGAACCTTTCGATTATTAAAGATGATTTTTGAAACACAATCGATAAAAATCCTCAAAGACACAAGTGATTCTCAAAATAATATATTTCCTCGACATATAAAACTTGAGAATGGAGAAAACCTCGTGGAAGTATTGATTCGCAAAGGATTTGGAAAATTTCAATCACAATCACCTAATACTCTGTTTGACAGCAAATTTCAACAGGCAGAAAAAATCGCCCGGGAACAAAAAGTTGGCATTTGGGGACAATCTGAAATGCAAAAAATAAGTCAATATAAGAGGAAAATTGCAGGAGTAATGACAAAGAAATGGAAGAAAAAATACGGTCAGTTTTTGGCTCCCATATCAACTGGCCGGGTCAAATCCGTTGAACAGGGAAATAAGATCCTCCTCGAAAACGGACTCTGCGTTCGATTACTCGGAGTAGAAACGCCATCCCCGCTTGATCCACGAAAGGGACAGAAATGTTTTGGCGAACAATCAAGGGATTTCCTTGCCTCGCTCGTTCTCGGGAAAAAAATTGAGTTCACACAAGATATTTCACAATGGGATGAAGGATATTGTCTTTTGCGTCACGTATGGACTCAGGAGAATCCCAAAAAAATGCGCTCTAAGAAACATATAAACAAAATAATGATCGAGCAAGGATTTGGAAAAGTTTCTTTCCCCGAACAAGATGAAGAATTCAATGAATCTTTCAAGGAAATTCAAACAAATATATATGAGAATCCTCAAGGAGCATGGCTCAATTGTGCCGCGCAATTGTTTTCAAAAGAACAAAAACTCGTTCCGCCTATCGACAAAAATTGCCCAATCAAAATTTCCAAAAGTGGAAAAATTCATACGCCAAAAAGTAGCTGGTACCGGAGATTAAACCCGATTCGCTGTTTTGAAACCGAAGAAGCAGCACATCAAGCGGGATTTTAAAAATTTGGTAAATCGGGTATTGCGCAGTAGAATTCTGTCGATTCATTGCACATAATAAATGAAATATTCCAATATCTTACTCAAAACATCAAAGGAATCTCCCACTGATGAAAATTCTCGAAATGCTGAATTACTCATTCGTGGAGGATTCATTAATAAAGAAATGGCGGGGGTATATTCTTATTTACCTCTTGGGCTAAAGGTATTGCGCAAGATTGAAGATATCGTGCGAGAAGAAATGGAAGCTGTCGGCGCAAGTGAGATTCTGATGCCTGCCCTTTCAGCAAAAACCAATTGGGAACGAACCGGAAGATGGGATGAAGTCGACGTATTGTTTAAAATGGAACTCTCTGGCGGTCGAGAAATCGCGCTCAATCCCACACATGAAGAGGTCGTGACCCCTCTCGTACAAACATTTGCAAATTCTCCAAAAGATTTTCCAAAGTGCGTATTCCAGATTCAAAATAAATTTCGTAATGAACCACGAGCTAAATCCGGACTTTTGAGAGGAAGAGAATTCTTGATGAAAGATGCATATTCGTTTCATACATCTCAAGAAGATTTCGAGAAATATTATGACGTAATGAAACAAGCGTATCATAAGATTTATAAACGACTTGGAATTGGAGATATCACAAAATTTGTCGCGGCCGATGGAGGGGCTTTTTCTGAATTTTCTCACGAATTTCAAACCCTTTCGCCTATCGGAGAAGACGAATTATTTTATATAAAAAGTGAAGACCGATATTTAAATAGAGAAATTACTCCTTGTGTCGCAGAACGCTGGAACAATGAAGAAGAACCCATAGCAGAAATGGAAGAAGTTTTGGGAAAAGGCATTATCGGAGTTGAGGAACTTTCCAAATTTCTCAATATTCCGGTAGAAAAAACAACAAAAACTATTTTATTCGAAACAGAAAAGAAAGCCGTAATTGCTGCAGCTGTACGAGGAAATCGTGAAATCGATACACGAAAATTACGAAAACTTGTCGGATGTAAATCCCTTGAACTCGCCTCAGAAGAAACTGTCAAGAACGTAACCGGATCACCCGTGGGATATGCTGGAGTGTTACACTTGCCAAAAGAAGTACAAGTCTTTTGGGATGAAACGTGTCAGGATCGGGTAAATTTCGAGATGGGAGCAAACAAAGAAAATTATCATACCATAAACATTAACTTTGGACGTGACATTGAGAAACCCGCACATTTTTATGATATAAAGGTTGCACAAGCGGGAGACTTTTATCCGGAAACGGGAGAACAATATGAAACATACAAAGCAATTGAAGTCGGAAATATATTTCCTTTGTCTCATAAATTTTCAAAAGCCTTCAGCTTTCATTCCGAAGGAAAAGATATCATCATGGGCTGCTACGGAATCGGAATCTCTCGCACGATGGGAGCCTTAGCTGAGATATTTGCTGACGAAAAAGGACTTGTCTGGCCAGAAAATGTCGCTCCCGCAAAAGTCTACCTCGCTCCTATTGGACGAGATGATCGCGTATTTGAGAAGGCGGACGCCCTTTACAAGGAATTACAAGATGCCGGAATAGATGTCCTATACGATGATCGACGAGACAAAAAAACTGGTCCCGGAACAAAATTTTCTGACGCTGAACTTCTCGGAATCCCCTATCGCGTTGTTCTTTCTGAAAGAAATCTTGAAGCAGATACTGCCGAGGTTGTGGCACGGAAAGATGGAAAAACACAAAATATCCCATTAGAGAAACTCGTTTCCTTTTTCCGAAAATGAATTTTATAACAAACTATAGTCCTGATGTATTTTTGAATGAAAATATGCGTATATTTCACGTTACCTGTGTCCTGCATGATTGTCGGCAGTCAGCACGAATGGAAGAATTGCAAATACAAAATAAAAAACATTCATGGCTTTCTTCTCTTGAGGAACAAAAGCTTACTGAGATAATAGGAAATATCGTGCAAAAAAAAGGATTTATTGTTTTTTCCTTTCATATATGTGGAGATCATGTACATATGATTTTAGCGTGTGAGGAAGAGGAACTGACGAAAATTGTACAACAGATAAAAGGTATTTCTGCGAGAAAATTTAATATATGGAGGCAAGACAAGGGGTTTAAACCCCTTGCCCCAAAAACATCTCTCTGGGCACAAAAATTCAACCGAAAACTTATCACTACCGAAAAACCACTTCACCAAACATTTCAATACATCATACACAATAGAGAAAAACACGGACTTCCAAAATCTTCAAAGCTTAACCAAATAATCTATGGAACCACCAAACCTTTTTAATAATACCGAAGACAAGGGAGCATGCTCCCTTACCCAAAATACAAAAAAAGCCATCATCTACGCTGACGGTGGTTCGCGTGGAAACCCGGGAATTGCTGGCGCCGGATGTGCTCTTTTTGATACACAGGGAAAAGAAATTGCCTGCGATCGAATTCCGTGTGGTCACCAGACCAATAACTTTGCCGAATACACCGGCATGATTCGTGGAATGGAATTAGCGCTTGAGAACAATGTAAGTGACCTTCTTGTGCGTTTGGATTCAAAGTTGGCTATAGAACAGATGTCTGGACATTGGAAGGTTAAAAATGCGAACATTAAACCATTGTTTGAAAAAGCGTACAATTTGAAGGAAAAATTCAACACGATTACATTTGAACACGTTCCTCGAGAAAAGAATAAACGCGCTGATCAATTGGCAAATGAGGCGATGGATATTGGCTACTGAGGAAACTCCGTCTGTTGCTCCAATATTTTTTGTGGATCATACAATAAATTTCTCACTTCTCCCCCGAGAAAAAAACTATTTACCAAGATTGTTCCTCCTAATTCACTCGCCTGTTTAAGCGCACTTTTTGCATCAATACAAACAATTCCTCGTCCCATCTTTTCTTTCAAAATTTGAGGATCCCAGGCATCACGAGACTCCGGAATCTTGACCCAAAATATTTCGTCAAACTCATCAGCAATGATTTTGAAAATCTCAGGATTATGATTTTTCCCGAGTCCTAAAATGCCAATCCTTTTCCCCTGAATTTTTTTGATTTTTGGTAAAATATTTTCAAAACGAGGTGCCGAGTGAGCTCCATCTAAGACAATGGAGCATGCTCCATTGCCCTCTCTAAAAGAAATTATTTCCCAACGACACGGCAATGGTATTTTTTCCATTACAAAGTTACTCGTTTCCAAAACTATTTCACAAATATTACGAGCAAGTTTCTTGTTCAAATTTTTCCATACTCCTTTTAAGAAGAGTATTTTTTTACCAGAAACTTTTTCAAATATTGATCTAAATTTTTGCTCATAAGATAACGATTCGACGGCATCTTTCGTAAAAATCCCCGCTTTTTCTCGCGCCAAATTCTCCAATTTTCCACCGAATTTTTCCAAATGATCATCTCCAATAAAGGTCACTGCGGCAATCCGTTTTCCTCGAATCGCATTCACCGCATCGAGTCGTCCCCCCAGTCCAATTTCCCCAATCAAAATTTCACATCTCGCTTCTCGCGCCGCCCAAATCCCAGCACACACAATTGCTTCATAGTAGGTTGGCTTTTGAGAAATTTTTTCAGAAACTTCTTTTATTTTCAAAATGGATTTCCCAAAATCTTCCATAGAAATGAGTTTCCCATTGATACGAATCCGCTCAGTAATCACCTGAATATGAGGTGACGAAAGCGTTGCTACAGTTTTCCCGGAACGTAATAAGACATCTTCCACAAGACGACATGTTGTCCCCTTTCCTGCAGTTCCTCCGACAATAATACGCCAGAAAAACGATTTATCTGGGCGGTTTAGCGCGTCCAAAAGAGCATTCGTCACTTCTAAAGAAGGCGGTCTGTTCGTACGAAAAAACTGAGCCTCACTCGCGAGTTGTTTTAACCAATCTTGCGCTGCGAGAAAGTGGGACATGGTTGTTCGAGTGAATTTTCAAAACGAATTTTTGGCTTTATATCTGCAACTACATCAAATGGAAGTTTCCCCTCTTGCACCGTGCGACGAAGAAAAATTTTTATTGCCGATGAAAAATTTAATCCCATATTCTCCAACACTTCTCCCGCGGCTTCTTTTTCTGCTGCTGGAATACGAATCTGAATATGTGCCATTTTATTTTTATAAAGAAGAATGATACGCTGGATTTGTATCACCAACGTCATGACAAAGTCAAGAGATTTCTTCTTTACAATCCAATATCGCAATCTCAGGACACACCCACCATCGCGCACGAGAAGCAGATTCGCCGAGTCCCATCGTTACAAACATACGCTCATTGGCAAACCATCCCCAGAGAAATTCTTTCCGTACAATATTCCCTATCATTTCTGGAACATGCTTCACGAGCCACGGAATAGCCATTTGCCCTCCGTGCGTGTGACCACAGACCGTAAGCCCTGGAAAAGGAAGTTGGGTTTCTAATTTTTCAACAATATCTGGCGAGTGGGCTAATAATATGGAATTTTCTCTTATGGGGACATTTTCAAAAGCTTTCTCTAAATCATCAAACCCATGAAAGTTATCATCTATTCCCACAAGCCATAACCCCGGCTTCCACTCAAGAGATTCATTCTGTAATTCTCTCAATCCCCACGACTTCAATTTTTTTCGCAATAACTCACTCCCCGCCTCTGTGACACCGGGGTTATGTAACCAATGATCATGGTTTCCCAATGTAAAAAATGTCGGTGCTTCAATACCTTTTAACGGAAGCAATTTATGTACAAATTTCTCTGCCGTTCCGAGTAAAAAATCTCCAGGAATCAAAACAATATCCGGTTGCTCTTTATTAATACGTCTCACAACGCGTCGAAAATAACGTGCTCCTTTAAATGGTCCTGCATGAAGATCTGAAATGAGTGCTATTTTTAGAGAATGGTTTGCGATTTTTGGCAAAGAAAGATGTCGCGTGATTAATAATCGAGGCGCTATCACATGAATCCAAAACCACATTCCCCAACAAAAAAGCAAGAACGCTCGTAATTCCAAGGATGTGTCTTCTATAAAAAGAAAAACTGGAATAAGAAAGAGAATACTCCAAAAAAGAATCTCAGAGACAAAAACCGGCCACGGAATATGCTTCATTTCCTCCCACGACGGAAGAGAAACGGCGATGCGAATTTTAATACCTGCGACATAATTTGTGCTGGCTTCCGAATATATTCATCAAAAAGATCCGTAAGGTCTTCTATCTTATCTGCCAAATGATCAATTTTTGTTAAAAGTCGATTAATACGGATAAGAGGACGAACAACGTAGATTACCAAAACTAAAAATCCAACTCCAAAAGCGAGTTGCATGAGTTCGTTGGCGTATTCAAGGAAAAACATTTGTATGTGTGTGAATGCGAAGACAGTTGTACATCGCTCTGGATATTTTATCAAATTTTTCTTATTTTTTCAATCGATCTTTTAATATCTGCTGTACCATTGGCGGATTCGCACTTCCGCCTGACCGCTTCATCACTTGTCCAATCAAAGATCCGAGTACCTTTTCTTTTCCTGCATGAAACTGAGCAACCATTCCCTCATTTTCTTCCAACACAACATCTATCCACTCCTCTAATTGTTTTGTATCTGAAACCTGTTCTAATCCCAATGTGTGCAGCACCTCTTTTACTTCTCCGCCTGATTCTAATATCGTTTCCAAAATCTGCTTTGCTCCCGTAGACGAAACGGTTCCCGATTCTAATAATGCAACTACCTCCGCCAAATGTGAAGGTTTAATTTCCGTTTTTTCCCAATCAGAATGAGCTAATACAACAGAAAGAAGAAGATTCGCTATTTTTCGAGTATGTTTCGATTCCTTGAGAGCTGATTCAAAAAAATCAGCTAACCTCGGTTCTTCTGACAAACGTAATGCTTCCGCATCAGAAAGATCTAATTCATTCTTATAGCGCATATATTTTTCAAGAGGCAACTCTGGCAATTCTCCCACCATTTCATCTCTTTCTTTCTCAGTAAAACGAAGCGGCGGAACATCTGGCTCTGGAAAATAACGATAATCATCGGCCGATTCTTTCTGCCTCATAAGTTTTGTTTTGCCGGTTGATTCGTCAAATCCTCGCGTTGTCTCTTTTTCCGGACGTTCATTTTTTTTCCAAAGTGCTGTTTGTCGCTGTATTTCAAATGTTAATGCTTTTTCTAATCCCGAAAATGTATTCAAATTTTTAATTTCAGCACGAGGATAGAGACTGGTATCTCCCTCCGGACGTAATGAAATAGAAGCATCAAATCGCATCATTCCTTTTTCCATATCCGCATCTGACGCTCCCACCGCACGAATAATTTTTTGTAATTCTTGCGCAAAAATACTTGCTTCTTCTGGCGAACGAAGTTCTGGTTCGGTAACAATTTCTATCAAGGGCGACCCCGAGCGATTAAAATCTAAACACGTCCCTTGCTCATTATGAATGGATTTCCCCGCATCGTTTTCTAAATGAACACGAGTAATGCCTATTTTTTTGTGATGTCCGTTATGAATAATTTCCACTTTTCCTGCCAAAGCCAACGGCTTATCGTATTGAGAAATCTGATATCCATTTGGGAGATCCGGATAAAAATAATTTTTACGATCAAATTTTGAAAACGATTGAATTTCACATCCCAATGCTACTGACGCACGCATTGCCAAGCGTAAAGCTTCTTTATTCAATACTGGCAACATCCCCGGAAATCCACAACAAACAGGACAAATTCTTGTGTTTGGCTTTGCCCCAAAAGCATCATTATCACACCCACACCAGAGTTTTGAAGCCGTTGCTAGCTGCGCATGAATCTCGAGACCAATAATTACTTCTAATTTCATCGCGAAGATTATAGCTTAAAACTCCATCACTTTTAATTTTAAATTTTAGGATTTTTCCGCTTTTTTCCTTTTGAGCTTCAAAATGGTTTCTCTCCCCTGAATGACAGCTTTCTTCTTTTTCGTGCGAAAAAAATTTGATAGCAGAGAAAAATTCCCTGACAATTCGGATGAAATTTCTTTTCCCAAAAAAATGCTCTCTCTCAAACCCCTGACCCCAGAGCTCGTAAAAAACAAGGTTGTTGTGGTACGAACGGATTTCAATGTTCCTCTCAAAGATGGAAAAATAGTCGAAGATAGTCGAATACTCCTCGCTATGCCAACACTTCAATTCTTGGTACAAAACGGCGCAAAACGAGTTCATATACTCACTCATATGGGACGACCAAAAGGAGAAATTGTTCCTGAACTTTCTACCAAAGTTCTTGTTCCTGCCATTGAGAAATTACTCGGCGAACAGGTCTATTTTCGGTCCGATTTTACCGCTGGAAATGAACGAGTACAGCTTCACGAAAACACACGATTTTGGAAAGGAGAAAAAACGAATGACCTCAATTTTGCGCAACAAATTCGTGATGGGTTAGGGGCGGAACTCTTCGTGTTAGATGGTTTTTCTGTGGCGCATCGTGCGCATGCCTCAGTAGTAGGACTTACTGAAGTCGGAGTAGAAACATGTGCCGGAAGGCTTCTCGAATCTGAAATTAAATATTTGGAACCGTTTCTCTCTCAAACAAAAATATCAGGACTTACGGTTATTGTAGGGGGAGCAAAAATGGAAACGAAAGTCGCTGTTCTCAAACATTTTGCAAAGACGGCAGAAAATATAATTGTTGGTGGTGCCCTTGCCAATACATTCCTTGTGGCTAGTGGATATGATGTGGGAGAAAGTTTATTTGAAGAATCTGAAGTTGAAACTGCCCGCGAGGTACTAGAAATTGCAGAAGAATACAAAACCGGACTTCATCTCCCGGTAGATGTACAGGTTGCGAGTGATCCAGATGGAGATTCTCTCTATGTTCCTGTAGAAGATGTGAGCGGAGATATGAAAATATTTGATATGGGACCACGTTCAATAGCGAGTTTTTGTGAAATTATTACACACAGCCACACGCTTATTTGGAACGGACCAGTTGGATTTTTTGAAAAAAAACCATTCGATACTGGAACAAAAGCCATTGCCGAATCTATTGCCAAAAATGCAGAAGCCATTTCTATCCTTGGTGGAGGCGATACTGTTTCTGCAGTAAAATCATTAGGATTCAGTACGGAACAATTTACCCACGTTTCTACTGGTGGTGGAGCAATGTTAGAATTTTTGGAAGGAAAAGAATTACCCGGAGTGAAAGTGGTGATGAAATACGTTACCAGTTAATAGTTTATAGTTAAAATGACGGAAACAATTCCGTCATTTTTTGTTTGTGATAATTTCATGTATCCGTTGTTTTTTATAGGAGACAAATAATTCGTTTTTGCTGCAATTACAAACTTCCAACAAAATTTGCGTTCTCATTGATTTCCCCTACAATTCGCAACGAAAATTTAACCCTTTTTCTCACATGAACTATTTCCTTATCATTGGACTGACCAGTCTTGCTTCCCTTCTGGTCGCCGCAATCTTTTCCGTACTCATCGGAAAAAAATCTGCTGGGAATGCAAAAATGCAAGAAATTGCAAAAGCTATTTCTGAAGGAGCAATGGCATTTCTCACTCGTGAGTACAAAGTACTTTCTATCTTTGTTGTAATACTCGCGGTTATTTTGTATTTCTTCTTAGATAACTCACTTACCCCTGTAAATGAAGGACTTTGGACGGCTGTATCTTTTGTCTATGGAGCTGTCTCAAGTGTACTTGCTGGATTCTTTGGTATGAAAATTGCGACCAAGGCAAACGTACGCACTGCTGAAGCGGCTCGTACAAGTTTGGGATCAGCTCTTACGGTAGCGTTCCGATCGGGAGCCGTTATGGGATTATCTGTTGTTGGTCTTGGTTTGTTGGGACTCACCATTCTCATGGCACTCTTCACTCAGCTCGGAATTGAAACAGAGGTGATATTGAATGTTATTACTGGATTTGCTCTTGGGGCATCTTCAATCGCTTTGTTTGCTCGTGTTGGTGGAGGAATCTACACCAAGGCGGCAGACGTTGGAGCTGACTTAGTTGGAAAAGTTGAGGCAGGAATTCCAGAGGATGATCCTCGAAACCCAGCAACAATCGCCGACAATGTTGGTGATAATGTTGGTGACGTGGCAGGAATGGGAGCAGATCTTTTTGAGTCATACGTCGGATCAATCATCTCTGCGATGGTTCTCGGATTTGTCGTATTTGGAATGAATGGAATCTTCTTCCCGCTTGCCTTAGCTGGAGTTGGAATTATTTGTTCTATTATCGGAACATTCTTCGTTCGTGTTGGAAAAAAAGAAAACATCGGAGCAGCTCTTCACGGAGGACTCTGGATCGCTTCTGCACTCGTCGTTATTGCTGGATATTTTTTGGCAAATTACTTCCTGGGAGACAACGGTCTCGGCGTATTCATCGCTATGGCTGGTGGACTTGTTGTAGGAGTTGCAATTGGAAAAATCACAGAATACTACACTTCTGAAAATCACTCACCAGTACAGAAAGTAGCTGACGCTACCGCGACAGGAGCCGCTACGACAATTATCGAAGGACTCGCTCTCGGATATCGATCCGTAGCTACACCTGTTATTTTAATCTGTGTTGCTATCTTCATTGCGTTCCACTTTGCGGGACTCTACGGAATCGCTATCGCCGCTGTAGGAATGCTTTCGACTCTCGGAATCTCTCTTGCTGTTGACGCATACGGACCAGTTGCCGATAACGCCGGAGGAATCGCAGAAATGGCTGAACTAGGAGCAGATGTACGAAAAAAGACAGATGCACTTGATTCTGCTGGAAATACGACTGCCGCGATTGGAAAGGGGTTCGCCATCGGATCTGCTGCACTCACCGCACTTGCTTTGTTCTCTGCCTACTCACAGGCGGCGAATTTGCAAGCAATCGATATCATGACACCAAATGTAATTATCGGTCTTCTTCTCGGAGGATTGTTGCCCTTCGTTTTCTCAGCTATGACCATGTCAGCTGTCGGACGTGCTGCGTTTGACATGATTGAAGAAGTACGTCGTCAATTCCGAGAAATCAAAGGATTGATGGAAGGAACTGCAAAAGCAGATCACGCACGTTGTGTAGACATCTCTACTACCGCTGCTATTCGAGAAATGATTGCACCAGGACTTATGGCGGTGATTGTTCCTGTTGCTGTGGGACTTCTTCTTGGATCAACCGCTCTTGGCGGATTGCTCGCAGGAGCACTTGTAAGTGGAGTAATGCTCGCTATCTCAATGGCGAACTCAGGAGGTGCTTGGGATAACGCTAAGAAATACATTGAGGCTGGTGCGCACGGAGGAAAAGGGTCTGATGCACACAAAGCAGCCGTTACAGGTGATACCGTTGGTGATCCTTTTAAAGACACCTCGGGACCATCTATCAATATCTTAATTAAACTAATGACCGTTGTTTCATTAATTTTTGCTGGACTCTTTACGGCAAACGGATTGTTGGGATAATTTCAGTCTATTATTAGAAAAGAAGGTGAGAAATCGACTTCTCACCTTCTTTTTGAAATGAGATACAACTTTTTTACAAAAGTATTTTTTCTATAGCTGCCTTTATAGATCCTTGTGTGTGAAATAATGGATTCACCAAAACTTTCACGGAATCCCCAACGTGAATATGTTCTATTTTTTTTGCTCCTACTGTATTACTAAAAAACTCCGTCTTTTGATTTCCATTCTCTGCTTGTACAGTGAGTTTTTGCTGTCTCTTTTTAATCACTATGGCATCCATTATCTCCAACGACATGAGTCTATTTTTTAAAAAACCAAGAAAAAGTATACCAAATACTTCTCCTTTTTTCAAGATACTTCTCCTTTTAAAAAATTATTTCTTCTCTCCCCACCCCATCTTGTTCCGTAACGTACGAAAAAAGTGAGATTGTTTCAAACGAATAAACTTCGCAGTACGGGTTGCGCGCTGAATCGTCACCTCATCAGTCGGTCTCATAGAAAAATGAATCTGTCCATCAACCGTCAAGGAAACCGATTCTGCTCGCGCATCAAAATCAAGATTTATGGCCCGATCTGCCCCTAATACAATAGGACGATGCGTTAATCGATGTGGGGCAACCGGAGTAACCGTTACCGCATTCACTCCTGGATGAACAATCGGACCTCCTGCAGATAAAGAATATGCTGTCGTTCCAGTCGGAGTAGCAAAAATCAATCCATCTGCACGATATGTAGAAAGATTACGACGTCCTACTCGAACACGAAAATTCGTTAATCGTGCTAATCCTCCGTGACCAAATACTAAATCATTCAATGCGTACGCCCGAAATATCTTTTCCTTTTCTCCATGCGCATTTTGACGCCATACAAAAGCCTTCAGGAGCATCCGCTCATCTATAAAATACTTTCCACGAAAAATCTGTGTCAATGTCTCTTCCCATTGAGAAGGGTGCAATTCTGAAAGAAATCCGAGTGTTCCAAAATTAATTCCCAACAACAATCCATCGTTTTTTTGCAATGTACGCATCATTTTTAATAATGTCCCATCTCCCCCGATTCCAATTTTCAAATCATATGACTGTTCATCGTCAATCAAATCAACTGCGCTTTCCAACAAAGAAACCGTTCGGATATCTCCATGAATTTCTGTGACTCCATTTCTTTGGAGAAAAGGAATCATTTTTTCTTTTATAAACTGCCGCTCCTCCTTTTCCTTCGCTGGTTTATTATGCGTATAAATTGCTACCCGACGAAATGAAGTTTTGGGAGAAGATTTTTCCATCATGGTCTTTGTACAGATTTTCAAAAAAGTTTCAAGCAGAAAACCCGTTTAATAAAAGTCGAGAAGCGTAAAAATGGAATCGTCAAAAAGCAAAAGACACCACAAAATAAACTATGAACTATAAACTAAACAACGCTTGTCCTACTCGTACAATTTCAATGCCTTCTTCTAATGCTATTTCAAAATCACGAGAGGTTCCTGCCGAAATACTTTTTCCAGGAAGATACGTATTGCGCAAAGAAACCAATTCACGAAATTCTTTCCGCTTTTGATCTGGACGAAACTCCCCTGCTCCGATTGCTGAAATACCCTGTATCTCTAAGTGAAATTCTTGTATCTTCTGTAAAAATGTCTCCAAGTGATCTGGATCAATCCCTGATTTTTGTTTTTCTCGAGAAATATTTATTTGAATAAAAACAGCCGGAACATCTGTTTGCTGAGAAAAAAGTTCTGCATGTTTGACCGAACACAGTGAATGCACCACCGAACAACGCTTGGCAATTTCAGAAATATCACGTGATTGAATATTTCCGATAAAGTGGAGTTTTTCTCGCGGAATATTTTTTTCTTGGATCTGCGCAATCCTATTTTCGCCAAGAGCCAAAACTACTGGCTCATAATTCAATATCGGAAAGAGTGCTCGGGTCTCTTCTGGAGAGAAATATTTTGTCACCGCCAATAATCTGGCTCCGGCAAGTTCGACTTTTTTGAGAATTTCTGGCACGATTTGCATCGATGGCAGTTTGCCATACTTAAACCAAAATGGCACGAAAAATTCTCTTCGCCGGAACTCCCGCAATTGCGGTTCCCAGTTTACAAGCTCTTGCGGCAATCGCTGATATAGAAATTCTTGGAGTCATGTGTCCTCCCGACAAAAAAGTAGGACGCAAACAAACGCTCACTCCTTGTGCTGTAAAGAGAGAAGCCGTGAAACAAAATTTAAAAATTTTTGAAGTACAAAAGAAAAATGATGTCCTTTCCGTATATCAAAAAATAAAACCTGATTTAGTCGTCGTAATAGCTCTGGGTGTTATTTTCCCAAAAGAAGCTCTTGATATTGCTCCAACGGTAAATATTCACTTTTCTCTTTTACCACAATGGCGCGGCGCATCCCCTGTCCAATCCGCGATTCTGAATGGGGATCTCGTTTCAGGAATCACACTTCAAAAAATGGTTCCCCAACTCGATGCTGGAGATATCCTCTGGCAACACAAGGAAAAAATTGGAAAAAGAGGAACGCAAGAACTCTGGAAAAAATGGGCGGAAACATCCGCAAGCGCCATTTCGGAATTGGTTCTCAATTTTGAAACATTGACGCCTTTCCCACAAGATGAATCCCTTGCTACGCATTGTGGAAAATTCGAAAAAGCTGATGGTGAAGTTTTCCCGGCGCAAGAAACCGCTGAAGAAATCATGAGAAAGTTTCGCGCATTTGATGTCTGGCCCGGGATTTTTATAACAACCAAAGATGGTTCTGTAAAGATACTAGAATGTTCTCTTGCCCCAAAAGAAAACTCACTCGAACTTCCCTGTAAAAAAGACTCTCTTTGGCTTCAAATCATTCAAGTTGCGGGGAAATCTCCAACATCAGCTGTCGACGTTGTCCGAGGACGACCGACTCTTTTTCGCTGAATCCGTATTCTACGCGGTTTTATGTTTTGAATTCGTTCTCGTGGAACTTGAAGAGAGAGCAACACGAGTAAAAAGAGAATCCCCTCTTCCCGTGCTACAAAAACGGGCGAAAACATCCAAAAAAATATAAGCCACCACGATAAAAATGAAGGACGTTTTGCGTTATAAAAAAGCAGCAGTGCCCCCAGGAGCAGCACCCCCACAATACCATGCTCAAAAAATGTAAGCATTATTCCGCTTTGAGGAATATGTAATTGGAAGGCATCAAGAAGCGTTGGAGAAAACGTTTGCAATCCCACCAAAAATTGTCCTTCCCCAACCCCCAAAAGCAATTGTGTCCAATTATGAAATATTTCTGTCCAATAGGGCTGTATACGAAACAGAAATGGTCCGTTTTCTGCTATTTTCCACCCAAAAATAATTCCCCATATCATAAGAGCGCCCCAAAAGGGAGATTTTTTTCCTGAAGTAACACCAAACCATCGTCGACCAAAAACGAGAACCAATAACGCGGCTAACTCAACCGCCAAATTATGAGTCAAAAATACTCCCGCCAAAAAGAAAATCTGCCAGAAAAATTTTCCACGAAACGAGGGTTCCCAAGAAAGAAAAATTAATCCCCAAACAGCGCCAATTGATAATAATACCGGCGAAACATCCAGCACTGGCATCCAATGCAACGCCGCAAATCCAGCAGCTAATCCTATTCCAAAAAATATACGCCGTATTCCTGTGGCAAAAAAAGTTTCTCCTGTACCAAGTGCCAACAATCCAACCGCCCACACCAGCAAGAACATTACTGACACAGTGGGATCAAAAGAAAAAAATACATTTGCCCCCCATGCAAGAAGCCAGAACAAAGGAAACAATATTTTTTGAGGCTTTATCGTTGGTGAAAGCAATAATTCTCCCAACCACCAGAAGAGAATCCCTATTCCGGAAAGAGGAAAAATAACCGAAAGCTCTGAATGAAACATTCCGAATAACGTTGGATCTCCTCCAAGAAAAAATCCAACTGGAAGCCACCACGTCAGCCAAAACAGGAGTTCCCCACCAATGGCCAAAAATTCTCCTAATTGCTGTCTCAGCGGAAAAAGGGTATTCATTGTTGTATATCACGTTTGATCATTTTTTCTCTTCTTAGTTCTTGCTGACGCTCATGAGTCATTTCTGTTTCAAGCGCTCGAAGTAATTTTTCAGCATCTTCTCCTTCATTTACCCCTTGAACAACTGCCTCTAAATGTCGTCGAAATACATTTTTGTCTGTTGGAATAAGATTAGAACGAGCAAATTTTGCTTGTCGAGCAAATACTCCCATTTCTGGTTCTGCTGCCTGTTCAACAATCAAATCTAACCGTGCTGTTGGTAATTTTGTAGCTTCATGAAACCCCGCTTGCGTATCCCGCTTTGAGAGATATTTCAAAAATCGCCATGCCTGATCTGGAAATGGTGTCGTGCGAGGAACCGCACCGGCAAATAACCGACCCAAAATAACTCTACTCGTCGAATTCTCCGGATCTAATATCTGTGGCAAAAGTGCCACATGCATATTTTTTTCACTTATAGTTCCTGAAAGCAAACTTTTCTGAGCAGCAATAAGCGTCCGTAATGTCTGCACATCTTCAGGATACAGAAATACCATCGACACATCTCCATTTACAAATGGAGTAAATTCGCGATTCACGTCATCTCGAGAGGCAAGATATTGGTTCCATGAAAAATTTTTGTACTGACTGTTGGCAAAACTGGTGAAAAATTTCACTCCCTCTATCCCAAAGTTTTGACGCTTTCCTTCTGGCGTAACTCCCATCGTAGAAGCAAATTTTGCCTCTGTTGTATCTTCAGAAAAAAACGGCGTTCCGTGCTGAAGCATTATATTTTCAAGAAGAACCGCTCCATGATGAACATTATCCGTTCTCCCCATAGCTACTCCTGATCGAGCAAAACGAGAAAAAGAATTATCCTGTTTTGTCAAAAGTTCTACATCCTGACGAAACTCTGTCCATGTTCGCCCTGGCTGATTTCTATTTAACAACCGATCTATCAAATGTTCTTCATTATACGCTACCGCTAACGTATCTACTGCAATTGGGACACCGTATATATTATTCTTTTGAATTAATAATTCTGATGCCAAACGAACAAAAGAAGCGCCATATTCCGATATACCAAATCCTTCTTCCTGTTCTAATGGAATCAGTTTTTCTGTATTGGACGCAATCCACTCTCCATCAGTCAGTACTACATCTGGCCCTTTTCCTTCTGCCAATGTGTCCACGAGTTCTCGTTGAAGTATTTCATCTGAATCAAACGAAATAACATCAACCAGGAGTCCCGGGATTTTGACGGCAGAGACAAATTCCCGAGCCAAAGCATCGATTGTTTCTCCTTCTCGTGATGTCCAGATTTGCATGCGCGCTATTTGACCAGCCGGAACAATTCGTACCGGTTCTTCTTTCTTTTTACATCCAGAAAAAGTAGCTCCGATGAGCACTATTCCGAGCACTGCAAAAATTTTCTTCATGTTTTTTATATGTATATTTTAATCGCTACATTGTCCACACGTGCGACAACATTCACGACAAGTAGCTGCCAAATCTTCCACGTTTTTTGATCCGCATGACAAACAAAATACATTTTCGGAAGGAAGTTCCTCCCAAATCGCCTCACAGTCATCACACATGAATTTTTTGACAGTATCCATCACGAGAAAGTGTAAAGAAAAGAGGAAAAAAATCAATTTGGAAAACAACCCATCACCAACCCTTCCCTTGCATCAAGGAAAGGGAGCAGAAATTAATTTCAAATATTCTCTCCCTAATTATTAGGGAGAGATGTCCGAAGGACAGAGAGGTTCACAACAGCGACGCTGGATTTACATCAATCCTCGCCCCAATCGGAAGAGACAACGACCGCAACACCACATATAATTCTTCCCTTGTCTCTGTCTGAAGAAACACATGAAAATGATATTTCCCATGCGTCCGTGGCCAAAATGCTGGCGCAAAATTACACACACAATCTGACCTTTTTTTTATCTCGCGAAACAGACTTTGAGCTGTATCAAACGCTGTCTTTTTATCCGTATGAGAAAACAAAATCTTCGCAATCGCACCAAATGGAGGAAGTTTCGTCGCCAAACGATTTTCTTTTTGCCACGAGAGAAACCCTTCCGTGTCATTATGTTTGATGAACGAAAAAATTTTTTCATCGGGTTTGAACGTTTGAATCAAAATATTTCCCTGCATTGTTCGCCTTCCCGCTCGTCCAGAAACCTGTGTCAAAAGCTGAAACACCCGTTCTTCCGCGCGAAAATCCGGAAGTGACAACCCAACATCCGCGAGAATCACACCGACCAAAGCTACTTTTTCAAAATCCAATCCCTTGGCAACCATCTGCGTTCCGAGGAGAACATCCGCCTCGTGATTGGAAAATTTTTCACAGAGTTTTCGGAAATCATGTTTTCCTCCCATGGAATCTGCATCTGCACGCAAAACCCGAAGTCCGGGAAAATCATCTTTCAACACTTGCTCGACTTGTTGAGTTCCCCACCCACGAAAGACGAAATTGGTCGCCTCACAATGCGGACACTGATCGGTAAAAGGCGCCAAATGTCCACACACATGACAAATCATCCGCGCATTTTTTCCATTGCGATGCAGTTTCATCGGCATATCACAATGCGGACAATTATACGTCTCTCCGCACATCCGACAAGTTGTTGAACCTGAGAATCCGCGCCGATTGAGAAATAAAACTACCTGTTTTCCCGCATCAACCGTTGCTCCAATTGCCTCGGCTAAATACGACGAAATCGGTCCATAATTCCCAAACTTCACCTCATTTCGCATATCCACAAACTGAATCTTAGGAAGCTCCGTTTCATTGATACGAGAAAGCAACTCCACCCGATTCCATTCCTCATTTTCACACCGCATCCAACTTTCAAGCCTTGGTGTTGCCGAACCGAACACAATTTTCGTTTGTAATGCAAAACTCAACCACTCCGCCACATCGTGTGTCCACAACCGCGGTGCTGTTTCCGATTTAAACGTCCACTCATGCTCTTCGTCTAGCACAATTAATTTCAAATTCGGAAGCGGAATAAACGCCGCACTCCGGGCACCGATCAAAATTTGAGCTTCTCCCGAAACGCACCTCGCCCATTCCTGAACTCGCTCGCCTTCTGAAAGTTTGGAATGCCACACCGCTACGGAACCCACGGAACGAAACTCTGCAATCAACTGCGGCGTCAGCGCAATTTCTGGAAGCAAGATCAACACTTGATTCCCCTTCTCAAGAACTTTCTCCGCCAATTTTTTATAGATTTCTGTTTTCCCTGAACCCGTCACCCCCCAGAGGAGACACGACTTTTTTGAATGAGAAATTTTCTCAAAGACTTCTTGTTGCAACGGAGACAACTCATGCACAGGTCGCGTAAAATCTGGCTGCGCGGCCGGCGCAATATTTCCCAAGCGAAACGCAATAATCCCCTTCTCTGCCAAATTTTTCAAAACCGTCGGACTCGCTATTTCTCGCAATTTTTCATCCGTCGCTTCTGAGAGCAAAAGTTTTTCAATTACTAATTTCTGTTTCACTCCCTTCAATGTTTCAAACTCATTCCCTGTCAAAAACCAAAACTTTTCGCGCACTACAGGATCGCATTGAAGAAGAAATTTCTCTGGAATAATCAAACTCATTACCTGTGAAATCGGGGTAAAATTCTGCTCGGAAGTCCAATGGGCTAAAGAAATCCACGTCGCAGGAATAAATTGTTCATCAAGGATTTCATCGATGGGCTGTGTTTTGTATTCTGGTTTCTGCAGAGAAACGGAAATCACAATTCCTATTCGCGGACGCCCGCGGAATTTGAGCGCCACACGCGCTCCCACTTGTACCGGATGTTCGGTATGCCATGTGTAGGTGTCGCGGACACTGCGGAGGTAGATTTGGACGAAGTGCATTCGCGGAAATCATACTGAAATTAAATAAATTTGGTATCTCATTTGAAATATATAATACGCAAATATGTATTTTAAATGTGTTCTTTTTTGGATATTGACTTTTTTCTATATATTATTATTTTATATATAATTAAAAAAATATTGATACATAATGAGTAAAACTGAAAGACTTTCTATTCCGCAAGTAAAACGGTGGTTAAAAGAAAAAAGTGGGAAAACAAGTGCACTTGCAAATAAAGTATCCGAATGGGCAAATCTATCACAAAATCCTTCTGCTCGTGTCGTAGACTTTGGGTGTGGTACTGGTGCCTTAGCCGTTGAAATGGCAAAACGGAACACATTAGCAAAAATATTTGGTGTCGATATAAATGATCATCGAGACCACAGTTTAATAACCCCACCAAACCTTGATTATTATATGATCAAACCCTTTTCCCTTGCTAAAGAAAGTTTGAATCCAGAATTAATAATTCTTTCACAGATAATTCATCATGTACCGAGAAAACAAGTATCTGCTTTTATAAAAGACATCAATAACTCTTTAGTTGTTGGAGGAAGAGTATTTATACATGAACACGAAATTTCAGAATCTCGTATTCAAATTTTAGAAAAAACCCTATTAACTCTTGCTGAAAGCATATCAAATAGATGCCTAGAAACAATGGAAGTAAATTATAATTTTCTTACTAAACATAAATTATGTGAACTTCTGGAAGAAAATAATTTCAAAATACTCAAGGAGGAATCTGTTCAAAGAAAATTTGTGACAATTCCTCAACTTGCGGGAAATAGGATTATTTTAGCAGAAAAAAAATAGAATAACTCCCACTATACTCAGAAATAAGGAAAAAATGTAGGTGAGATTCTCCCTTCCCTTGGCGCAAGGGAAGGGCTTGGGATGGGTTGGAAATAAAAACACAACTCACCCACCACGTCCCGCATTGCGGGACGCGGTCCCCCCTCTCTTTCATCAAGAGAGGGAAGAATATTGACTTCTGTCACTCTCTATGGCACTCTGCCAACGATGAAAGAACGAACGCTTCGCATTCTCGCCGCACTAATCAACGACTTCGTAGAATCTGCTACGCCCGTCGCGAGTAAAAAACTCCTCGAATCAGGAGAATTTCACGTGTCCTCCGCTACCGTACGAAACGAATTTGCACTCCTTGAAGAAATTGGACTTATCGAATCGCCCCACGTCAGTGCCGGGAAAATTCCGACAGAAAAAGGATATCGATTCTTCGTAGATCAATTATTACAAGAAGACGAGGCTGAAGACTTGCGCATTCAAAAACTATTCGAAAAACACATCGCTGAATATCATTTGGAAAAAACGCGCGAATCGCTTTTTGACATGATAAAACTCTGCGCACACCTCTCTGGAAACGTTGCGTTTGCGTCCATTGAGAACGATCAATCACTCTATTTGGGACTGTCTAAAGTATTACGCAGTCCTGAATTCGTATTAGAACCAGAACGCGGTGCACAGATTGTAGAAGTATTTGAACGTCGTGAACAATTTCAAGAAATGCTGAATTCTCTTGAGTTGAATATCAATGAAGTAAAGATTTTTATTGGAAATGAGAACTTGTTTGAAGAAGTTCAAAGTTGCGCGATGCTTGTTGTTCAATTTGAAAATAATGGCATACAAGGACACATTGGAATTCTCGGACCGATGCGAATGAATTACGGATTCAATCGCGCATTATTGCGAAATGTTATCGGGTTGTTGAGGTGATTTCTCCCTTGGATTTGGTAAAATATTCAATACCCGATTCCAAATTTCTTCTCCCGACAACTCACTCCCTTGCAAAATTGGCTCTCCCCACTGCATTTGAAGATCTATTTTTTCTCGCATTTTTTCAAGATGAAATCCTTCTCCATGATGAAATGCTACCGGAATTATCGTTGTGTCGATCTGCATTTCTTCTAGCAAATCGAGCGCTTTCGAAACTGGTTGAGCAGGATGCAAAACTCTCCCTTCTTCTGTTTCAGTATATCTATCACGCGTCCCGCCTGGGGCACTCGTAATAATATTTCCGGGAAAAGAAAGAAATGTTTTAAATTCTTCTATATATTCATTTTTTCTTTCCTGCATAGCATCATAACCAAACGCTTTGTGTCTGCCATTTCTCGTCGGAGGATCAGTTATCAAAACATGTCCTTGACCACGAATAAGTTGCTCGGGATCGAATTTAAATTTTCGAAATGTAAGTACTCGACGTCCCACAACCGTGGCGCTCTGCTCCGGAACAACTCTTAAAAATTTCTGAAAAAAATATAATGAAATAGGTTGTGTCGACCACTGATCATGATTACTGATAATCAATAATGAACCTTTTTGTAGTATCTCTCGAATATTATACGTCTCCACCCATGCAAGAAATTCCTCTTCAAGGACGTTCAGATTTTCACTTCTCTGCCCGATAATCCATTCTATAGAATTGTCAGGAATCGGCGACAAATGGACACTTTTTGTATTAGAAAATGTGAGTTTTGTTCCAAATTTCCCAAGACTTTTATCTCGTAATATTTGAAGCCAAAAATGTATATTCACGATAAAATTCTCTGAAGAAAGATCCCAAACATTCACTTCTCCATTACTGTTCCCCTCTTCAACCGTCTGATAAACATCCTCAATTGTAGAAAGAATTTTTATATATCCTGGAAAATCAACATATGCATCCAACTCTTCTAACGCATTATCAAGTATTTTCTTCGCATCCTCGGTAATTTCTTTTTTCGGCGGACGTATGACACGCGACACCGAGCGTCCTACTTCATCGATTAAAAAACTGCCTATCCCCAACGCATCAAAGTTTCGACGCCATGCAGATAAACCTAATTTTTCCTTTTCCATAACATGATATTTAAACAATTCTAGAAAAAAGGTCAACATTCCTCTTGAAAGTTTTTGTTTTTTGGTGTAGAATGCTCTTTCGCTCTTCGACAACAACAGACCAAAGAAGGCAGTGATTCGCCCGACTTTGAACTCCCGACACCCAAATTTATTAATTTTGAAAAAACAGTAGGAGATCGAAATCGGACTAGCTCCCTGCCTTCCTCTCCCCGTTTTGGACTCTAAAATGTCTTAAAATGAGTTACCAGTTGAGAGTTTAGAGTTAATAGTTTTCATTACTTTTCAACTTTTAGACTTTTGAACTTTTATACTCTTTTAAAAGGCCTTCTCCAAAACTCCGAGTGAAAGACAGAGAACTTCTATTCTCATTTTTCTTCTCTCTTTCTTTGAAACAGATAAGAAAAACCATTTATACTCAACTATTTTAAATTTCGATTTATAAATATCTCCGTATAAATTTTATAGAAAAAAATACTGTTTTTCCCTTTCGCAAAACAAAGAGAAAAATTCAAAAAACAAAAACAAAACAAAATGAGTGGGTCAGACACTCTCAAAAATATCTGATGGGGACTGTATGGGAGCCAAATATAAGCGTGTTCGTCACCTCTCTTGGATGTGAAAAATCGGACACGCTTTTTTGTATTTCAAGTCATTCTGACTTGCCCAGAATCTATTTATAAACACTCATTTCCTGACACGCTGAAATAGCTTTTTTGTCTTTTTCTCTTTTAAACTTTTTGACTCACTAAAAATTCTGCTCCATACTTGATTTATTCGCCCTTTTGAGGTATAATTTCTGGAACTTTTGACCCCTGAGGAATGCCAAACAAACAAACAACCGGAAAAATATCGTTTGAAAATACTGAAAAACAAGGAACTCCTGAACATGGATTTCTTGAAAGTTTGAAAGCCAAATGGAATGCGCACGTGGAAAAAAATAAAGCGAAAGCTGCTGCACAGAAGGAACGAGGAACAAAAAAAGAATCCCCCACGATTGATTCTCTCCCACAAGAAGATATCCCGGTATCAACGCCACAAACAATTGAAAATACTGATGAAATCAAAAAACTTTTTGAAACATTTGATCCCAAAAAAGACAAAAAGAAATTAACGCGGAAGATGAGACAGCAGATTGTGGAAGCAGAAAAACTCTATCAACATGGGATTTCTTCGATCAAAGATCTTGTTGCACCAACATCTGTAGAAGTAGGTCCTCGAGATTTCAAACTCAACGGCGTACACACCAAAAGTTTTTTTGTGTTTAATTATCCCCGATTCTTAGATGCAAACTGGCTCAATCCCATTATCAACTTTGACGTTGCTATGGATATTTCGATGTTCGTCTATCCGACAAAATCGGACAAAATGCTCAAAATTTTACGAAAAAAAGTAGCCGAAATGCTTTCTTCCAAGCGAATGAATGCTGAACGAGGTCTCGTAAATGACACGTCTCTTGATACCGCTCTTGAAGATGCGGAACAACTTCGTGTTGATCTCCAACGAGGAGAAGAACGATTCTTTCAGGTGGGACTTTATTTTACGGTTTATGCAGAGGATTTTGATAAATTAGAAACTGTCTGTAAACAACTCGAAACACTTCTGGGAAGCCAAATGGTAATGGTTCGTTCTGGTGATTTTCAAACCGAACGCGCGTTTGAATCAACTTTACCACAAGCAACCGACATGCTCGACATTGTTCAAAATATGAACACGGCGCCTCTTTCTTCGACATTTCCTTTTGTTTCCTGTGATCTTACCTCAAATGAAGGAATCATGTACGGACTCAATCGTCACAATAATTCATTGATTATTTTCGATAGGTTCAAAATGGAAAATGCGAATCAAGTAGTCTTCGCAAAATCTGGTGCTGGTAAATCGTATGCCGTGAAATTGGAAGCATTGCGATCACTCATGATGGGAACTGACGTAATTATTCTCGACCCGGAAAACGAATATGAAACACTGACCAAAACCGTTGGGGGAACATATATAAATATTTCACTGAATTCTGAACAGCGTATTAATCCGTTTGATCTTCCCGCCACATTTTCCGCCGAAGAAAAACCCGGAGAATCACTCCGTGAAGCGGCAATAAATCTCTCTGGATTGATGAATTTGATGCTCGGAAACCTCACGCCCGTAGAACAAGGATTGATGGATCGCGCAATTTTGCAAGTATATGAATTGAAAGGAATTACACAGGAAACAGAAAAACCGCATGAACTAGAAATGCCAACGATGAAAGATTTGAAAAATGTCCTCGAATCACTCGAAGGAGGCCGCGAACTCGCTGTACGATTGGAACGATTTACCGAAGGAACGTTTGCCGGACTCTTCTCTGATCAAACAAATGTAAATCTCGAATCAGGAATGGTGACCTTCTGTATCCGTGATTTGGAAGACCAACTTCGCCCTATTTCTATGTACATTTTGCTGAATTTCATTTGGAACAAAGTACGATCAGAAATGAAACGACGATTGCTCATCGTAGATGAGGCATGGAATATTGTACAACATGAAGATTCTGGACGATTTCTCCACGGATTGGTGAAACGTGCTCGAAAATACTATCTCGGAGTGACCACCATTACCCAAGATGTCGAAGATTTTTTGGATTCTCCATGGGGAAAACCAATCATTACCAACTCGTCTTTACAACTCTTGTTACGACAAGCTCCCGTCGCCGTAGAGCGATTGAAAAAAGTATTTGATCTCACCGAACAAGAAAGCTCTCTTCTCTTGAATTCAAAGGTGGGACAAGGACTTTTCTTTGCCGGAAATCAACACGTAGCGATTCAAATTGTCGCTTCTCCCGGAGAAGATCAGATTATCACGACCAATCCTGAGGAATTGATGGCGCAGAAAAAAGCAAAGAAATAATATTTCTCAAAAGTCACAAAAACTCCCATCAGAATGTTAAAATCTCCCTCCGTAATTTCGGACCTCTTTCTTGAAGTATTCACTTTTTTCCAGTGTTCTTTGCACAAATCGGACTATTTTTTGAATATCAGATTTTGAAATTTCAAAATC
>JAGYLK010000047.1 GCA_018401175.1 Candidatus Altimarinota bacterium | reverse complement strand
TGATCCAAGGACATCAACTTGTCCATCATGTTCTACGTCAAAATAATTTTTTCCTCCGACATAGGCGAGAACTTCTCCCGATTCCGGGTCGACGGAAGCAAGTGCGACATTTTGTGCGCGATATGTGTTTGCATAATGAGCTGTTTTGGTTTCGATAACGTCTTCGGCGATGTCTTGTAATTCGGGATCAAGTGTGGTGTAGACCTGCAATCCACCGTTGGCGAGGAATTCTTTTCCGAACTTGTCTTCGAGAATTTGTCGGACGCGAAACACAAAGTGTGGTGCTTTGATATCGGTTCTATTTGCGGTGAACTCGAGGGTTTTTGCTTCGGTGAAGGCGATTTGGAATTGTTCAAACGTAATCATTCCTTCGTCGAGCATTCGTTGTAATACCAAGTCTTTTCGACCTTTTTTGTATTCATTTTGTCCTGTATTTTCATCATATTTATAAAATCCCATCAAGAGCGTTTTGTTTGCTCCATAGGGAGAAAAGTATGTTGGTCGAGCAGGAAGACTCGCGAGAATTGCGGCTTCGGCAATGGTGAGATTGCGAGAGGATTTCCCAAAAAACTTTCGGCTAGCGGCTTCGATACCATGAGCATTATGTCCATAAGGAATTTTGTTGAGGTACATTTCCAAAATTTCTCGTTTGGAAAACGCCAGCTCCATTTTTATAGAGAGAAGCAGTTCATTAAATTTTCGGGTAATTGAGCGTTCATTGGTGAGGAAGGTATTTTTCACCAATTGTTGTGTGATAGTAGATCCTCCTCGCTGTGCACCAATACCGAAGAGTTCGTGTAATGCGGCTTTCAAAATTCCTCCAATATCAAATCCGAAGTGGTAATAAAAACTGTCGTCTTCGATTGCGATAGTTGCTTGTGCGACCCAGGGACTTATTTCTTCGAGTGGGACGAATTCGCGATTTTCATCACCATGAATTATGTAGAGTACGTGTTCAGAAGGATTTTCTTTTGGGGAGAGAGCTTCTCGATCGTAGATAACGGTTGATTCGGAGAAAATCAGTTCTTCATTATTTCTCACATTTGGAAGAAAGAGGATTGAATAGAGAAGCGGAATCAAGAACACTCCGACACATCCGAGGAGTATTTTTTTCCACCAAGAGAATTGGAGAAACCGTGGTTGTGGCTTTCGTTGTGCTGATCTAGAAGCAAACGAGCGAATGGGTCGTTTCATCGTTGAGACTGTACTCAAAATGGGTGAGGATGCAACTTTATTAGAGTCCGGACTTTACATGAGACCTTGCAAGACAAATCCGGACTCAGTTCTATCTTACTTCATACAACCGCTTCACTTCATCGGCAGAAAGGGCACGGTTGTAGATACGTGCATCAAAAAGATCTCCATTAAAGCTTCGCTTACTTCCTCCTACGGCAGCAGTTCCTCCTATGAAAAGATTTTGGGTGGAACTGAAATCACTTAATCCAACAGTTGTTCGGGAATTTTTTAGTTCGCCATTCACATAGAGTTGTAATCCATCAACAGTCTCACTTTTATATACCATTGTAATATGTGTCCAATCCAGCATTTCTGTAGGATCCAGATATGTGACTTGATATTGTCCATCAGTTGCATTTCGAATACCGGCTCCC
>JAGYLK010000046.1 GCA_018401175.1 Candidatus Altimarinota bacterium | reverse complement strand
AGGGAGAATTTGCAATAAATCCGTAAAATATTCAAATAACAAAAAAAATCTCCGCCACACAGACAGAGATTTTATAATTCAAAAATGTGAAACCTACGCAGAAACAATATTTACAAACCGTTTCTCATAACGACGACCATCAAAACGAGTAATTGCCTTTTCTGTAAAAGCTACCACCCCTGCCTTCTCAGCAAAAAGCGTAAAGTCTTTTCCAAGCCCGACATTTTCACCAGCACGAAACTTCGTCCCCTTCTGACGAACGAGAATTTCTCCTGCTGATACCGTCTGTCCTCCAAATCGCTTCACGCCACGGCGCTTCGCATTGGAATCTCGACCATTCTTGGAACTACCACCGGCTTTCTTATGTGCCATTTGAGTGAATTTATTTCGCGCCGATTGTAAGGAGTAAACGACTCTTGTCAAATTTAATTTATCGAAGAAAAGAAAGAAGAAATGTCTGTAGTTTCCAGTTTCCAGTTTGCAGTTTCTAGTTTTAAATCTGTAGTTTGTAGTCTGAAGTTTGATATTTGTAGTTTGAAACCTCAATCTACTCCTCCACTCTTCGCACTACCGCACCCAACAATTCCAAATTTTCTGGAAATTTTTCATATCCACGATCAATGTATTGAACATTTGAAACGCGCGTTGTCCCCTCTGCCGCTAATCCCGCTAACACCATCGCTGCTCCCGCGCGCAAATCCCAACTCTGTACTTGCGCTCCACGCAATGGGGTGGGGCCAATAATCCGTGCCTGATGTGGATTCATCTGCTGTACTTTTGCTCCCATTTTTTCTAATTCTTGTAAATAGGTAAGTCTGTTTTCAAACAGGGTTTCAAAAATCATAGATTCTCCCTCACATTGCGTTAACAAAACGCCAAATGGTGATTGTAAATCAGTAGAAAATCCTGGGAAAATAGCGGTTTGAAGCTTTTTCAACGCGGTTAATTTTTTAGGCGTTTTTACGCGCAAAGAGTTATCCAAGAGTTCAAAATTTCCTCCAACTCGCTGAAATGCACCATAAAAACTCAATAACTCCTTATGACTTACGTTTTTGAGTAATAAATTCCCTCCCGCGAGTGTCGCTGCCAAAGCGTATGTCCCAACTAATAAGCCGTCTGGCGGGATAACAAATTCTCCTCCATGTAAATGTTTTCCTCCGTGAATAGACAGGCTGTGAGTTGCAACTCCCGTAATTTTGGCTCCCATTTGCTGCAACATTCGAACCGTAGCAACCACATGAATTTCTGCTGCGGTAAAAAAAAGTTCTGCTCCCTCATCACGTCCAGCACAAAATAAAGCAAGATTTTCCGTCGCCGTAACAGAAGCTTCTGAAAACAAAACGGATGTGTTGGCATATTTGGGGCGCGCAAAACGGACAGCGATTTTCTCCGGCGTTTCTTCGACGAACGCACCAAGCGTACGAAAAGCGTCCAAATGAGATGCATTTGATCGTGCTCCAATCACACATCCCCCAGGAAGAGGAATAGAAACTTCATGAAATCGCGCCAAAAGCGGTCCCAGCATCAAAATAGTCGCGCGCATTTTTTTTGCCTTCCGACAGTCCAAAAGTTTTTCTGGAAAAATATTTTTTGCCTGCACAGAAACCGTTCGCGTAGCAAAATCTCGAGAGACCGTTACGCCAATATATTCAAAAATTTCAAGTAACGTGGCTACATCTGAAATTTCCGGAACATTCCGAAAAATACATTCGTCTTCTGTTAATAATGCGGCACACAACATGGGCAATGTCGCATTTTTGGCTCCCGGGATAGTGAGTTCTCCGTGTAATTCATTTCCTCCCTCCACGTCAAAATATGATTGTTTTTTGGGAATATTGGGACGCTCAGACGGATCAGCAAAGGTAATCAACGCATCTCCTCCAAGCTCAAACAACTTCGTAACCACTTCAGAATTATTCGGAACAGATTGTTCCGAAATCCAATTGTGAACTGATTGTCGTTGTACTCCTAAATGATCAGCTAATCCGGAAGGAGTCCATCGTTTTTCTTCCATCCATGACCGCAAATCAGTAGCAAATGAAATCTTCATTTTTGACGTACATAAAAACTATTTCGCCGAAAGTATCGAAAGTTTTTACTCAAGTGTCAAATGTTTTAAAAGAAAAAATACTTGACTGCGTACTCCAACTAGATAGGATATGAGTACAAATGACAAAACAAAAGACGCTCATTCAGAAATTCCTCGCCCATCCTCAATCAGTGAGCTTCTCTGAAATTGAAACTCTTTTCACCACATTTGGATTCACAAAAAAACAAGGAAAAGGGAGTCATATAAAATATTCACATGGAAAAGATTATATTGTTTTTTCCCCCCACAATGGAAAGATCAAAGACTACCAAAAGAAAAAATCCTTAAAACTGCTTCAAAAAAAACAATTCCTTTAAAAAAACTCTCATCTCAACTTTTACCCTCTCTCTACAAAATGAAAATATTCAATAAAACCATTCTCGGCAAAGAACTCACTTTTTCTATCGAACCATTCACCGAAGATGGCGAAAAACTCTTTCGCCTCACCTGTGAAGCAATAAATATGAATGATGTATTCGACGCCGAAGACCTAACAGACTACATTACCTCGACTGATTTCGAATACTTCATTACCGATGAGCTCCGTCGCCAAACAAAACCCACAAACCGCAGAATTCAACTAAGAATTACCGAAGCTGAACAACAAATATTAGAAAAGCAAGCTCTATCGCATAAAGCAAAAGACGTTCCTACATATATCCGAAATATTTTATTTACAACGGGATAATATATTTTCCTTTTTATTTTCAATTCTTCATTTCCCCAAAAACTCCTCCGCAAACCGATCCGTCATCCCCGCAATAAAATCTGC
>JAGYLK010000045.1 GCA_018401175.1 Candidatus Altimarinota bacterium | reverse complement strand
TTTTGAGAAAAAATGTAAAAGAGCGAGGAATACGTCACAAAATCCTCACTGCTTAACACTTTTTCAAGTTAATATTAATAAATGATTTTTTTGTGAACTATGTTCTTATGGATTATTTCTGATAAATTGTCAATGTCTAGTTGCCTTCTCTCACTGAATGGGTACACTCAAACAGAATGAAATTTTCCTTGAATTGGCTTCGAGAATTTGTAGATATAAACAACCTTGATCCTCAAGAAGTAGGAGAGTCACTGACGCTTCACACCTGTGAACTCGAAGAAGTAATTCGTGTTTCAGAAAATTTTGACCGTGTCTTTGCCGCAAAACTTATTGAAACAAAACCTCATCCACAAGCAGAAAAACTTCATGTTGGAACCTTTGATTGTGGGAAACAAGGAAAAAAACAAATCGTCTTCGGAGAAGTATTTCCTCTCACGGTGGGAGAAATATATCCTGTCGCGATCGATGGGGCAAAACTTGCTTCCGGAATAGAAATCAAAAACTCCGAAATCCGTGGCGTGAAATCCGAAGGAATGGTGTGTACCTGCCAAGAATTGGGGATGAAGCAAGACACTCTTTTGAAATTTGAACCGGAAGATATCGGAAAATCTCTCCCCGAAATTGTTCCTGAATTTGGAGATATTCTCTTTGATATTGATAACAAATCGCTTACGCACCGTCCTGATCTCATGGGACATCGTGGAATAGCACGGGAAATCGCGGCGATTTGGGACAGGGATTTCGAACCAAATATTTTTGCACCAGAAATAACGGCCGGAAAACCATTCCCTGTAAAAATTGAAACCGATAAGTGTCGCCGATTTTGCGCTGTGAAATTGGAAAATGTAACCATTGAACCTTCTGAAATTTCTCCCCAAGCACGATTAGAAAATCTTAATATCCGCGCCATTTCAAACATTGTAGACGTGACCAATCTCTCGCTCGCGGGATTTGGACAACCCATGCACGTATTTGATGCAGATAAACTAAATGGTGGAATTACTATCCGTTTGGCACGAAAGGGAGAGAAGTTACTCGCTCTCGACGGAGAAGAATATGAACTTACGACAAGTGATGTTGTTGTCGCCGATGATAAAAAAATTCTCTCAATCGCCGGAATAATGGGAGGAATGGAATCGAGTGTTACCAATCAAACAAAAAATATTGTCTTTGAATCAGCAAATTTTGACGCCACAAGTATTCGACACACAAGTGCCCGCCTCGGACTAAGAAGCGAAAGCTCCATGCGATATGAAAAATCACTCGACCCCGAACAATGTCTTGATGCTCTTCTCTGGGCTGCTGGAAAAACACAACAATTATGCGCCAATGCAAAACTTGCTTCTGGTGTTGGAGACGCTTATCCGCACCCCACAGAAGAACTCTTTCTTGACCTTAATCCGTCTTTGGTACGAAAACTATCAGGAATTGATATTCCAAATGACGATATTATCGCTTCACTAGAATCTCTCGGATTTGAAGTATGGGAGGAAGAAAAATCAGATACATTTGCAGTCAAAGTTCCTTCATGGAGAGCGACCAAGGATATAACCCTTGCTGAAGATCTGGTAGAAGAAGTCGTTCGTTTACAGGGATTTGATGCTGTTCCCAGCATTTTACCGCCTCTCTCCATTGCTCCTCCTCGAAAGAATAAGCTCCGTGAGCTCGAATGGACGATTCGGACGATTCTCGCTAGCAAAGGGAGAAATGAAATATATCTCACCTCTTTTGTAGGACCAAACGATACCGACTGGCTCGAGAGACAAGACCATGTCACCATACAAAATGGTGCAAATGAAGAATATGAAAAATTACGACTCACCCTCGCTTCTAATACTGTACGCGGAATGGAGTCGGATCTGAGAACTTTGGGAAAATTAGATTTCTTTGAAATAGGAACCGTTTTCCCCGCTATCGGAAAAGAATCACGAAATCTCCTTCTTTTTTCTGCCGAAATGGGAGGGAAGGGAACCCGGAAGTTTTTCGAACAAAAGTCTGAATTACTTTCTCTCTTTGACTCACTCGGCGTGACAGGGGAAATTCGAAAATGTAAAACGCCACAATCAATATTTCACCCCACACAATGTGCTGATATTTTTGTGAACGACCTCCTTCTGGGAAATATTTCCGTACTACATCCGGCAAAAAACCCCGTCAAAGGCTCTTCTGTTGTCTTCACAGAAATAAATCTCAATCTTTTGGAGCAACAAACAACGCAACAAGAAATTACATATACGCCGCTTTCTTCATTTCCCCCCGTTCGTCGAGATCTTTCCGTTGTGGTATCACAGGACACACAACAATCCGACATTGCACACGTAATGCAAAAGGCAACGTCTTTCCTTGCTTCAGTTGAACTCTTTGATGTATTTATAGATGAAAAAAAACTCGGAAAAGACAATAAAAATCTCGCCTTTCATCTCACTTTTCAGGCACGTGACAAAACCCTAAACGAAGCGAATATCGATGCGGCGATGAATTCCATTTTTACCGCAATAGAAAAGAATTTCAACGCAACGCTTCGACTTGCTTTTGACCAAAAAAATTGTAGTCTCAACTCGTGAATTCTCACACACTATCATGGCTAAAAAATCGAAAAAATCGAATAAAGGATTGCTCACCGGATTAATTGTCGGCGGAGCGATTACCGGAGTTGCCGGAATGCTTCTTAGCTCGGAAGAGAATCGAAAAAAGACGAAAGAAGTCGGGAAAAAGGCTGGTCGAATTGGATTACGATTTCTCCAAAACTTTCTCAAACGAAACGAAGACGATTCAAAGAGAGGATAAAATTCCCCCGCTTTGTAAAGAGCGACTTGATAAATTTTGAAAAACGAGTAAAACTCGTCGAACAATGATCATTTTTTATGTCTGAAAAATTATTCCATCTCGTTTCTGAATTTGAACCAACTGGTGATCAGCCACAAGCAATCACGCAATTGGGGAAAGGACTCCAAAATGGACTTCGTCATCAAACACTTCTCGGGGCTACTGGAACCGGAAAAACATTTACCATGGCACAAATTATTAATAATTTGCAGCGCCCAACATTAATTTTGGCTCACAATAAAACACTCGCTGCACAACTCTGTTCAGAGTTTCAGCAATTTTTTCCTGATAATGCCGTATCATATTTTGTCTCTTATTATGATTATTATCAACCAGAAGCCTATATGCCACGAACCGACACCTTTATTGAAAAGGAAGCGACCATCAATGAAGAAATCGCAAAATTTCGACATGCAGCAACGGTAAACCTACTGACTCGACGAGATTGTATTATTGTCAGTTCGGTTTCGTGTATTTATGGATTAGGAGATGTTGATGATTATCGAAAATTAGCATTTACGATAAAAAGAGGTGAATCTTTCCCTCGAAAAAAATTATTAGAAAAACTTGTCGAACTGCAGTACCAAAGAGTAAAATCCGATTTCACTCGTGGTTCTTTTGAAGTATTGGGAGACGTGGTAACTATTTTTCCGCCTAGTGGAGATATTGCCTTTCAGTTGGAATTTTGGGGAGATGAATTAGATAAAATTACAGAAATCGACGCGTTCACTTCTGAAAGTTTTGGAGAACGAGATGAATGTTTTATTTTCCCCGCAAAACACAATGTCACTTCTCCCGAAAAAGTAGCCCGAGCCATTGTTGGTATTGAAGAAGAACTCAATGAACGACTCGCAGAATTACGATCTCTGGGAAAAAATCTCGAGGCTCACCGACTCCAACAGCGAACGAATTTTGACCTCGAAATGCTACGCGAAACGGGATACACGAATGGAGTAGAAAATTACACACGTTATCTTTCTTTGTCCAAACCGGGGACTCCCCCAACGACATTACTCGATTATTTCCCAAAAGATTTCATGTGTTTTGTTGATGAATCTCACATTTCTATTCCTCAAATTGGAGGAATGTTTAATGGAAACTTATCACGCAAAAAAACCCTCATCGACTACGGATTTCGATTACCCAGCGCCATGGACAATCGCCCACTGAAATTTGAAGAATTCGAAGAAAAAATAACCCAAGCGGTATATGTTTCTGCCACGCCTGGAAAATACGAGTATGCAAACTGTGGAAAAGAAAATATTGCCGAGCAAATTATCCGCCCGACAGGACTCCTTGATCCACAAATAGAAATTCGTGGCACAGAGCATCACATCGATGATTTGATGAAAGAAGTACAAGACACATTGAAGAAGAAAAATCGCGTTCTTATTACTACTGTGACAAAGAAATCAGCAGAAGATCTGGCAGAATATCTGATAGAATCGGGAGTAAAGGCAAAATATCTCCACTCGGAAATTGAAACACTCGAACGAATTGAAATCCTTACTGAATTACGCCGAGGAACAATTGATGTTGTTGTTGGAATCAATCTTCTCCGTGAAGGATTAGATCTTCCAGAAGTGGCGCTTATCGCAATTTTGGATGCGGATAAACAAGGATTTTTGCGATCTCGCGACGCATTATTGCAAATCATTGGTCGAGCTGCCCGAAATTCTGAAGGACGCGTCATCATGTACGCAGACAAAATGACTGATGCGATGGAACAAGCGATTGGAGAAACCAACCGCCGCCGTACCATGCAGGAAGAATACAATAAAAAACACAACATAACGCCAACAACGATTATCAAAAAAATCACTGATATTTCGAAGGATTTATCGGGAGGAAAACCACGTAACTTTGATAAACTCACGAAACGAGAACAGGTAGGACAGATGCTTGTGGAGCTGGAAGCAGAAATGGATATTTGCACACAGAATCTCGACTTCGAACGCGCTGCTGCGCTGCGGGATCAGATTGAGGAGCTGGAGACAAAGTTGAGGAAGATGTGATTTATTGTGTCATTCCGGATTTGATCCGGAATCTAGTATTAGATTCCCGCCTCCGCGGGAATGACAGCTGCATTTAATGTGTGTGATATTTCGCGAAGAATTTCTATCTGCTCTTGCTGCCAAACTTTATCTGAAGCAGAATCCCAAACAATACCTCCAATTGAAATTAACATTGCAACAATCGCGATTGTTATTGACACCCAAAATTGTCGACGCGAGGACTGAAGGTTCTCCCATTCAATCAACTTAAATGTTCCTTCCACTGTTATTTTTCTATAGTCTTTTCCTTCACGGGATTCTGAATTTAAATATTTAATCCCTCCAACCGGAACCGTAATTAAGCGATTAATGTCGATTATATTTACATTTAATTCTGTTTTTATGTCTTCTAGTTCCGCCTCTCCGCCCGAATTTTTCACATACCGCAATATCCTAATCTCATCAGGAATATTTTTAAATTTAAACCAATTCTTAAAATTAATTTTCATTCTTTCTCCATAATCTTCACCGCAATATTCTGCTCATCAAGCTCCTTCTGTGGCATTGCCGCCGGCGAACCA